>DATLAD010000070.1:0-19545 GCA_035527575.1 Dehalococcoidales bacterium | reverse complement strand
TGTGATAGCAAAGCATCAACCGTATATCATGAAAACGCCCGCCAGCACCATGACTATCCCGGCGACGACCCTCCAGTTAAAGACGTCTATCCTGCGGTTGATTATCCAGGAGAACAACAGCGTGAAAATAACAATCGTGGCTATAAGTGGCTGCACCACGCTGACCGGACTGTACTGTAAAGCGGAAAACCGGAACAGGTGGCCGATGACCAGAAAGACAGCGGCGGCCGACAATATCAGAAAAGTAGAACGCCCCTCCTGTAGAATATGCAGCCGCTGCTCGCGGCGAAATAAGAGTATACCGATAATTACCACAAAAGCCGCCAAATACATCACGAAGGTGGCCGCATAAATGGCGCTGGTCTCCGTCATTACCGGTCGGATTAAAGTTGCCGACCCCGCGGAACAAATGGCCGTACCGAGTCCCATCAGAAGGCCGCGCGTCGATATCCTGAAAGTTTTACGGCTTATTTCCGTCGTCGTCAGTATCGCCCCGAACATAATCAGCAAGGCCGCGCATACCTGCAGCGCCGTAACCGACTCCCCCAGAAAAGCAACGCCGAAGATTACCGAAAATATTACGGCGGTCCTGGTGATAGCGACGGTAGGATTAGCGCCGATGATGCGGGTGCTGTTAAAGAACAGGTACCTGGCAATGATAAGGTGAATCAGTCCGGCAGCGGCGAGTAAAGCGTACTGCTGCCACGTGAATGAGACGAATTCCCGCCATTCTCCGAAGAAAGACACCAGGAGCACGAAGATGGGCGTACCCACCAGCAAGGAAACCGCCAGCGAGGTAAAGGACTCTTCGGACTGATATGTCGACCGTCTGACCAGTACCTGAGACAAAGCGAAAGACGCAGCCGTAAGTATGGCAAAAATAGGTCCCGGTTGTAGTTCCATAATATTATGTCAAATTACCTGCACTACCGATGGTCAGACTTTCACCTACAACCTCCAGAAGCCGGGTTAATCCCCACCTTTTTACCGCCGAAATATGCACGGTGCTCTCCCCGGCGGATACGTCCTGGGCGGAAAAATAGTCCAGGGCCGATTTTTCATCCCACACCCCGCTACGGTCCAGCATCAAATCAATCTTATTCAGCACCGTAAGGCGCGTTCTATCCGCCAGCCCCAGTTCCCCGAGGATATCCTCAACTGCCTGGCACTGCCCGGCGGCATCCGGAGATGCCAGGTCGACCACGTGCAGCAGCAGGCTGGCCTCGGTAAGCTCTTCCAGGGTTGCCCTGAACGCGCTGATAATGGTCGGCGGCAGCTTCCGTATAAAGCCGACGGTATCGGTGACAAGCACCGCGTTTTTATCGGGCAGGGTCAGACGGCGGGTGGTGGGGTCCAGGGTGGCAAAAAGCCTATCGTCGGCATAGACATCAGCCTGGCAAAGGGCATTCAATAACGTGCTTTTACCGGCATTGGTATAGCCCACCAGCGCAATTACGGGTATGCCGCTCTTCTGGCGTTTCTGCCGGTACAGGGCGCGGTGTTTTCTTATCGCTTCCGTCTGCTCTTTAAGACGCTGAATCTTGCGGCGTATCAGGCGGCGGTCCGTCTCCAACTGCGATTCACCGGGGCCCCTGGTGCCGATACCGCCCCCGAGTCTCTCCAGGTGACGCCACTGCCCGGCTAGCCGTGGGAGAAGATACTGGTGCTGGGCCAGCTCCACCTGAAGACGTCCTTCGTGGGTGCGGGCGCGCCTGGCGAAGATGTCCAGGATAAGCGCGGCGCGGTCGATTACCTTGACTTTAAGTGCTTCTTCCAGGTTCCGCTGCTGATTGGGCGTAAGCTCGTCATCGAAAATGAGAACGTTTGAATCGCTGCTATCTTTCAGAGCCAGAAGCTCTTCGAGCTTGCCTTTACCTACGTAAAAATCATGCGACGGCGCCGGCAGCTGCTGGACAATCTTGCCAACCACCTCGGCCCCGGCGGCATCAGCCAGCTGCGCCAGTTCTTCTATGGAATTCTCGGCTGATTGCTTTCCCCTGCTTCCCTTGTGAGCTACAGCCAGCAGCAGAGCTCTTTCCGGCGCAGCCCTGGTGACAATGGTGTTCCTTGTGATACTGCTCTCCTCGGAACAGGTTTATGTCAACTTACCTCTTGAGCGTCAGGTGCCGCGTATTACGCCACCCCGAAAGCCGCGACAGGCCTTTTACCAGAGCCGCATCCGGGATAGTCAGCGACAACCTCACGTACCCCTCACCACTCCGGCCATACCCTACTCCGGGGGTAACCGCCACGCCCACCTGGTCGAGCAAATCAGCCGTAAAATCGACCGAGTTATAGCCCTCGGGGACCTTCGCCCATACGTACAGGCTGGCCTTGGGTACCGTGACCTCCAGGCCGATATTAGTCAATACTTCGACAATCAGGTCGCGGCGTCTCTGGTAAACGTTATTGTGCTCGGCGATACATTCCTGCGGCCCCTTAAATGCCTCGATGGCCATGTATTGAATGGCCTGGGGAATTCCCGAATCAAGGTTGGATTTTAACGTTCTCAAAGCACCGACCGCCCTGGCATTACCGACCACCATGCCGATGCGCCAACCCGTCATGTTATAGCTCTTGGACAGCGAGTGGAACTCCACGCCGATATCCTTAGCCCCCTCGGCCTGCATCAGGCTGACCGGCTGATACCCGTCGAAGGCCACTTCCGAATACGGCCCATCGTGACAGACGAGGATTTCATGCTTACTGGCAAACTCAACCACCCGGTTGAAGAAGTCCAGCTCGGCGACGGCGCCGGTGGGGTTATTGGGATAGTTGAGCCATAACAGCTTCGTCTTCTCCAGAACGTAATCGCGTATGCCGTTCAGGTCGGGCAGAAAGCCGTTGCTCTCCTTGAGCGAAAGGTAGTAAGGCCGGCCGTCGGCCAGCTGGGTCCCGATGGCGTAAACCGGGTAAGCCGGGTCCGGCACCAGGGCGATATCCCCGGGGTCAATGAAGCAAAACGCGATATGCCCTATACCCTCCTTGGAACCGATGAGCGGCAACACCTCGGTATCAGGGTCGAGGGAAACGTTGAAACGCTTCTTATACCATTCGGCGATAGCCCGGCGCAGCTCCGGCAGTCCTTCCGATTCCGGATAGCGGTGGTTGGCCGGGTCCTGAGCCGCCTTGCACAGTTCATCGATTATATGGGAAGGCGTCGGGATATCGGGGTCGCCGATGGCGAAGCTCACAATCTCCTCGCCCTTGGCTTTTTTCTCGGCTATTTTCTTATTAATCTCGACAAACAGGTATGGCTTCAGCTGTTCTATTCTTCTGGCTATTTTCATATGTCACACCTCAATCCGGCCATTTTCCTTCGAAGACTACCTCCGCCGGCCCTCCCAGTACCACCTCGCCATTGCCGTTCCATTCGGCATTTAGTACGCCGCCGGGGAGTTTAATATCCACTTTTTGTTCGGTATAACCGAGTAGTTTCGAGGCAACCGTGATGGCACAGGCGCCGCTACCGCAGGCCAGCGTCTCGCCGACGCCGCGCTCCCAGACACGGGCTTCCAGGTGCCTGTTATCGAGCACCCGGGCTATCTCGAAGTTGACCCGATTGGGAAATACCGGCAGTCTCTCCACCAGCGGCCCGACCTCGGACAACGGGAAATCAGCCACCGGACCCCGGCAGAAATGGACGGCATGCGGGTTTCCCATAGAGACAAGGTTAAGCGTGATGTCGGCACCTTTTACTTTGACCTTGTAGCTCAGCATATTATTTATGTCAACTATGCCTCCCTCGCCGGACTTCAGAGTAACGGGAATTTTATCGGCAGAAAATCGAGGCTTGCCCATGTTGGCCCAGAACTTGGTAACTTTACTGCCCTTCCGCTCAAACGTAACCCGGTTAATGGTGGCTACCGTTTCTATCGTTATCTCTCCGGCATCCGGACTGACGAGCCCTTTTTCCAGAGCGTACCTGGCCAGGCACCTGATACCGTTGCCGCAGGTCTCGGCTTCAGAGCCGTCGGTATCAAAGGTGCGCATACCCAGATCAGCCTTATCCGAAGGCAGCAGTACTATCAGACTATCGGCACCGATACCCAGATGGCGGTCGCACACGACTATCGCCAGCCCGGACCAGTCACGCTCCATATTACGCCCATCCACGACAACAAAATCGTTGGCAGCGCCCTGCATCTTGGTAAAATCCATCTTCTCTCTCTTTCTACTCTCGCTTATTCGCTTATTAAAAACCCGGCCAGTTCCTTCTCTATCTCAGCGTCTCCCCGGCGCTCTACATCGAACCAGTGTATTTTCTCATCCGTCAGCCTGAACCAGGCATACTGGTGACGGATAAACCGGTGCGTCTCCGTCTTCATTTTCTGTATCGCCGCTTCCAGCGTAAGCTCACCGTTGAGAAATTGCCTGACCTGCCGGTAACCGATGCCGGACATGGACGGCAAGTCTAAATGATACCCCATTTTTATTAAATTTTCCACCTCCCGCACGAGGCCGCGCTCTACCATCTCATCGACCCTCCGGTCAACCGTGCGGTATAGCGCCGCCCTTTCGGCCGTCAAGCCGATTATAAACGAATTAAAAGCGGGGGCCTTCTTCTGCCCGAGCCGGGAAAACGGTTTCTCAGCTGCGGCATGCACCTCGAGCGCTCTGATTACCCGGCGCACGTTACGGCGGTCAATCTTCCGCGCTGCTTCGGGGTCTAACCTGACGAGCTCCTCGTAAAGCTCGTCGATGCCGCTTTCGCTAGCCCGCTTCTCTCTATTATACCTGAATTCGGGGTCGGGAGAAACTCTCGGCACCTGCCAGCCTTCCAGCACCGCCTTGACATACAGACCGCTGCCCCCGACCAGGAAAGGCAGACGGTTGCGCTTTAAAATATCCTCGATTGCCCGATAAGCCAGTTCCTGATATTGAGCCAGGCTGAAATCGTCGTCGGGGTTAACGATATCAATCAAATGGTGAGGAATAAGAGATAGCTCCTGCGGGGTCGGCTTGGCTGTGCCGATATCCAGGTAGCGGTACACCTGCCGGCTATCGGCGCTGACTATTTCCCCGTTGAAACGACCGGCCAGGTGTAAGGCCAGGCGGCTTTTTCCGATGCCGGTGGGACCGACGATAGCGACGAGACGCTTCATATCATCAGGAAACGCCCCGGATTTCCGAAGCCTGCTGAGCTATACTCAGAAAATCATCGGCTTTCAGACTGGCTCCGCCGACCAGAGCGCCGTCTATCTCCGGCATTTTCATTAATTCGGCAATATTGCTGGCGGTAACGCTGCCGCCGTACAAGATGAGCACCGCATCGGCAATCTCATCGCCATGCCGGTGACGGACCAGCTGCCGGATAAAGCCGATTGTCTTATTAGCCTCTTCAGCAGTGGCTGACCTGCCCGTGCCGATAGCCCACACCGGTTCGTAAGCGATGACGATGCCGCCGAAAAAGTACAGGCGGTCGCATGACGCCATGCACTGGCGGGTCAGGACTTCCTCCGTCCTCCCCACCTCATTCTCTTCCAGGCTCTCGCCGATACAAAAAATAGGTTTCAGCAGATTCTCGACGGCTATCTTTATTTTCTTATCGATAATTTCCTCGGTCTCGCCGAAATACTGCCGTCTCTCGGAATGACCGATGATGACATATTCACACAGTCCGGCCAGCATCCCCGGCGAAATCTCGCCGGTATAGGCTCCCTTTTCTTTATAGAAGACGTTCTGCGCCCCCAGCTTGACGGAGCTTCCCTCGATGATATCTTTCACCGCTGCCAGAGACACGAAGGGCGGGCAGACCACCTTTTCGACCCCGCCCACCTCATCAAGTTCGGGCAGCATCGTCTTGACCAGCTTAACGGCATCCTCTACCGTCGTATTCATCTTCCAGTTACCTGCAATCATCGGGACTCGCATTTTGTAAAACTCCTAAGCGCCAAATTTGGTCAGTTTCTGGGCGTTGGCCATAGCCAGGGGCATGATATCCGTAGCGTGAATCCTGCCCAGGCCGCCGGCCAGAAAAGCCGACTCCGAAAAGCTCTTTACGGCGTCAGTGCGGCAATACTTCGAGCATATGAGGACAGGCACCGGGTGCCAGCTGTGGCCTTTGAGCACCGCCGGGGTCGAGTGGTCGCCGGTGACCACCAGCACATCGGACTCCAGAGCTGTCAGGCGGGGCAAAGCTGCGTCAATCTGCTCAAGGACTTTCACCTTGCGGGTAAAGTCGCCGTCTTCACCGGCGGTATCCGTCCATTTCACGTGCAGGAAGAAAAAGTCGTAATTTTTATAGCTCTGCGCCAGTGTGGCGAACTCATCTTCAATCGTTGTTCCCGTCCGGGCGACTTCCATGCCGACCAGCCTGGCCAGACCCCGGTACATCGGGTAAACGGCGATGGCCAGCGGATTCAGCTTATATATCTCCTGCATGGTGGGAAAGCGGGGCTTCCTGGCGAAACCGCGCAGCAGGACCATGTTGGCGGGATGGTGCCCGGCCAGTACTGTTTTGGCTCCGGCTATAAACTTATTGGCGATACCGGCCAATCTCCCGGCATCAGGACTCAAAGATTCGATTTTTAACGGGGTCACTCCCGTCCGCGAGGGGTCGGACTCGGTAACATCGGCCGCCAGTTCCCCGCCGCGAAAGACCGCCACAAAACGGTGCTCCCTGACCGGGTAGACAAGAATCTTGACGCCGTCAATCGATGTGCCATCGAGCAACCTGCACAATTCGGCGCATTTCTCGTTAGAGATGCGTCCCGCACGGCGGTCGGTAATCACGCCATTTTCATCGACAGTGCAGAAATTACCGCGGGCGGCCACGTCTCCCGGCTCAAGCTCAACATCGATACCGACAGCCTCCAGCACGCCGCGCCCTATATTGCAGCTGACGGGGTCGTAACCGAACAGCGCCAGGTGACCCGGCCCGCTGCCGGGGGTGATGCCCGGGGCTATGGGGTCGGCCAGGCCGCAGATTCCCCCCGCCGCCAGAGCATCGAGGTTGGGAGTAAGTGCCGTCTCCAGTTCCGTCCTGCCCGTTTTCGGGTCGGGCAATCCGCCCAGACCGTCTATTGCCAGCAGCACAATCCTAGCCGGTGAAGTCACGGAAATTTCTTTTATCAAATCCAGGCCTGTCATTTTTTAAAGCGTCCCTTTATCCCGTAATGCTACCACACCCGGAAGCTCCTCGCCACCGAGGAATTTCAGCGACGCACCGCCGCCGGTGGAAACAAAGGTAACCTTATCGGCCAGCCCCAGGGCATTGATGACCTCGGCCGTCGAGCCGCCACCCACGATGGTCTTAGCGTCAAGCTCGGGGAGCAATCTGGCCAGTGTCTGCGTTCCCACGGCAAACTGCGGTATCTCTTCCACACCCATGGGGCCGTTCCAGAATACCGTCCGACTGCCCTTCAACTCCCGACGAAAGTTCTCGATGGTCTGCGGGCCGATATCGACAATCTTCTTATCCGGGGGTATCGCATCGACCGACACAACTTTACCTTCGGCTTCGTCGCTGATTTCATTTGCAATCACCACATCCACCGGCAGCATGAGCCGTGCGCCGCTCCTCTCGGCTTCTTTAATCAACTCAGTCGCCGTGCCCACGCAGTCCGCCTCAATCAGCGAAGTCCCTACTTCATAGGACCTGGCTTTAAGAAACGTAGCCGCCATGCCGCCGCCGATGAGCAGGCAGTCCACCTTACCCATGATATTTTTCAGCATGCCCACCTTGTCGCTGACCTTGGCGCCGCCGAAAATCGAGGTAAAGGAGTGGACGGGATGATCCAGAAGACCGCCCAGGGTATTAATTTCCTTTTCCAGCAGCAGCCCGGCTACCGCCGGCAGGTATTGAGCGATGCCGGCTATAGAAGCGTGAGCCCGGTGCGAGGTGCCGAAGGCATCATTGACAAAGATATCACCCAAACGGGCTAAAGCTTTGGCGAATTCGGCGCTGCCCGTTTCCTCGTCGGAATGAAACCTGAGATTTTCCAGAAGCAGGACATCGCCGGCCTTCAGGGTCTCCACGGACTTCTCCACTTCAGGCCCGATGCAGTTGACGGCGACGCCGACCTGCTGCCCCAGAATCTGGGAGAGCCGCTGGGCAACCGGGGTCAACCGCAGCGAATCGACCACCTTACCCTTGGGCCTGCCCAGGTGGGAAATCAGGATAACCCTGGCGTGGCGCTCGGTAAGATATTTAATGGTAGGCAGAGCCGCCCTGATACGGCTATCATCAACGATGGCGCCTGTCTTGGCATCAACCGGGACATTAAAGTCGACACGGACCAGCACTCTTTTACCGGCAACCTCTATGTCCCTGACGGTCATCTTGTTCATGCATCGCTCCTGATTATCAATAAGTTAAAATAAAAAATCAGGCTCCAGCCGGGACACCTGATATTGACCATCGCTCCGAACATCCGCGAAGTCGTTTTCCCGCAATCGATGGACATACTATGAATTTCCGTATCGACATTAACACCACTCCCCTACCCTGTCTCAAGAAGAATGAATACTCCTGATACTAAGCGGCCTTGGTTTTACCATCAACCCCTAGCGATAAATCCTTAAAAGAGTCCGGAAACAATTTTAAAACCTGTCGCGCGATTCCTTCCGCGTCCAGGCCGTACTTGGAGCGCAAGACAGCCTGGGAACCGTGCTCGACGAACTCGTCCGGGATACCAATATTCTTTACCTGCACATTACATCGCCCGGACTCCTGCAGCAATTTATTGACGCTGCTGCCGAAGCCGCCGTTGAGCACATTCTCCTCGACCGTGACGATGCGCCTGATGCGACCGGACAGGTCATTTATCAGCGACGCATCCAGCGGCTTGGCGAAACGTGCGTTGACGACCGTGGCCTCGATACCCTTAGCCGCCAGCTTGCTGGCTGCCTCCAGGGATGGAGCCACCGAGGAACCCAGAGCGAGGATAGCCACGTCTTCACCATACCGGAGCACTTCGCCCTCGCCCAGGGGAATTTCACGAAGTTCCGCGTCCAGCGGTACTCCCAGTCCAGCGCTGCGGGGATACCTTACCGCCATGGGACGCCCCGACTTTACCGCGGTATACAACAGGTGCTGAAGCTCGTTTTCATCTTTGGGGGCGGCGACAACGAGATTAGGAATTAACGTGAGGTAGGAAATATCGAACGTGCCCTGGTGCGTCTTACCGTCATCGCCGACGATTCCCCCGCGGTCGATGGCAAAGACGACAGGCAGGTCCTGGAGACAAACGTCGTGTATTATCTGGTCGAAGGCGCGCTGCAGGAAGGTCGAGTATATTGCCACGACCGGTATGAAGCCCTGCGTAGCCATGCCGGCGGCAAAAGTAACGGCATGCTGTTCGCAGATACCGACGTCAAAAACGCGTTTCGGAAATTCGGCCTCAACGATGCTCAGGCAATTCCCTTCGGGCATGGCCGGCGTGACCACCACCAGCCTGGGCTCCTCGCGGGCCAGCCGGAGCATCGTCTGGGCAAAGACCTCGCTATAGGTCGGTATTCCCCCGTTACCACCGCCCTTGGCAGCCACGCCGTGGAAATATACGGCGTTGCTTTCGGCGGGACTGTAGCCTTTGCCTTTCGTGGTGACCACGTGGACAAGAGTCGGCTTGCTGGCGGAATCCCTGACCTGGCTGAGAACGGTTTCCATGTCATTAATATTATGCCCGTCAATCGGCCCGATGTACGTAAAGCCGAGTTCTTCCCAGATGGGAGTCGGCATGAATAATTCCTTGAACCTGTCCTCCAGCTTCTGACTCAACCGCCACAGGATCTCGCCCTTGGGCAGAGCCGTAACAATCCTCTTACCCCTTTTCTTGACTTTGAGCAAATTCTGGTCCAAACGAACACGGCCTAACAGCTTGGCCAGGGCGCCCACGGTAGGCGAAATGGACATACCGTTATCGTTGAGAATTACGATAAGCCTGGAACCCAGGTGGCCGGCATGGTTAAGCGCCTCAAAAGACATCCCCGCCGTAATGGCACCATCGCCGATAACCGCTACGACATGGTAATCTTCGCCGGCGAGGTCTCGGGCGATAACCATGCCCAGGGCTGCCGAAATCGATGTACTGGCATGGCCGGCTCCGAAGGGGTCGTGCTCGCTCTCGTCACGGCAGGTGAACCCGGATAGTCCTCCGTACTGGCGCAACGAACCGAACTCTTTCCTGCGCCCGGTAAGCAGTTTGTGCACGTAGCTCTGGTGACCCACATCCCAGATTATTTTATCACTGGGGCTGTTGAAGACACGATGGAGAGCAATGGTGAGTTCGACGACTCCAAGGTTGGAAGCCAGATGACCGCCGGTGGTGGTTACCGTGGTAATGATTTCATGCCTGAGCTCGGTCGCCAGTTCTTCCAGCGCTGCCAGCGATAATCCTTTCAGGTCAGCGGGACTATCGATTTTATCCAGCAATCTCGGCATAGCCTTTTAAGTTATCAGTAAGAGGCACCAATTTCAATACTATCAATGTGGACGAAGGGTTGTCAAGCTGACAGCCTGTTTGAAGCCTTTACGACAGCCAGCTTGACGCTGTCGGCATACGTTTGTTACACTTCCAGAGTATAATCTCAGTGAAGTACTATTTCTATCATAGTGAGTATATCTAAGGGGAAATGTGTCCTTCGAACAACTTGTCAGTTTGGAGCTCTCTAATATCCTAGCAGTTCTCGGTATTGCAGCTTCACCTATTTCGGAACTCCGGGGGGCAATACCAATTGCCATAGTCGCTTTTCATTTCCCATGGTATTACGCCTTTATAATAGCTATCATCGGTAATCTCATACCGGTACCCTTTATTCTGCTATTACTTAACTTCGTCTCCAAATTACTGTGTAAAATAAGTGTTTTTGAGAAGTTACTAAACTGGCTGTTCGAACTAATCAGGCGGCGTGGCAAAGCCATAGAACGATATGAATACGTAGGCCTTGCACTATTTGTCGCTATCCCTCTCCCCATAACCGGTGCCTGGACAGGCTCAATTGTTGCCGTTCTGCTTGGACTGAAATTCAGGTATGCCTTTTTATCTATCTTCATTGGCATAATAATATCTGGAGTGATTGTTACCTGCGCTACCGTCCTGGGGTGGGCCGCCGCCGATATATTGACTACTCCGGCAAAATGATTAACGAATATCCTTAAAATCCTTCACATGCTACAAAAACAGATATATTGACCTCGGTCTTCATTCGTGTTACATTTTTAAGGAAACAGAGAGTCCGTCCCTGTAGCTCAGTAGGATAGAGCGGCTGCCTTCTAAGCAGTAGGTCGTGGGTTCGAGCCCCTCCAGGGACGCCATTTTAGCTATGCTCGAGCACCATCTGCCACTGGCACCAATCGAATTCGGCCATGTTTAATACCGGCTGGCGCATCGGCTCATCACGGGTCAGCAGGTAAAAGCAAATATTATTTTCGTTATCCGTTTTTAAAACACCTTCGTTTACCAGTTGGGCCAAAGCTGCCTCGACCACAAGCCTGCCACCGTCTTCGTCAGTGGCATGGACAAGGGCCAGTTTGCTAAAACGGCCGTTGGGATGCGCCGCAAAAAACCGCAGCAGACTCAAACAACAACGATTACTTATCAGCTTTTTCATAAGCTGGCCTACGTCCGGCCGGTTCTTTTTCCTGACAACTTCAATAATAGTCATGGGGTCTCCTTTCCCTATTTGTTGTTTATTTTAGTTGTATGCTTTCCTGGTCACGGTAGCCCGCTGGGCCGGGTAGGCCTGACGCTGCCGCAGGTAAGAAGGCATATCAAGCTCGTCCTCTTCAATCCCCTTGAGAATCCGGGCCATTTCCTTTTCTTTAGCCGCGCCGGCCATCGCCTCTTTAGTGGCAAAACCGGTGGCAATCAGGGTGAGCCGGACATCGTTACCCATGTGGGCGTCAAGGACAACACCGAAGATAACATTCGCCTGCGGGTCGACCGCCTGGCGGATAACCTCGGCGGCATTGTTCACCTCATATAGCGTCAGAGAACTGTTGCCGGCGATATTGAAAAGGACACCCTTGGCACCCTGCATGGAAACATCCAGCAGCGGACTGGCCAGAGCCTGCCTGGCGGCTTCGATGGCGCGGTTCTGCCCCGTCCCCTTCCCGATAGACATCCAGGCCGGCCCGGCATCCTTCATTATCGTCCGCACATCGGCAAAGTCGAGGTTGATAAGACCCGGGACGGTAATCACCTCGGCGATTGCCTGGACGCCGTGATGCAGCACCTCGTCGGCCAGTCTGAAGGCGCCGTCGACACCCGTTTTCTGGTCGCAGAGGTCAAGCAGGCGGTCATTGGGTATAATAATCAATGTATCTACATTTCCCATCAGCGCACTTATGCCTTCCTCGGCGGTCTTGTTGCGGTGGGTACCTTCAAAGGTAAACGGCTTGGTAACTACAGCGATGGTAAGGGCCCCGGTCTGTTTGGCCATTTCAGCCACCACCGGAGCCGACCCCGTGCCGGTACCGCCCCCCATACCCGCCGTAATAAAAATCATGTCCGCCCCGGCAACCGCGTCACTGATGGCATCGCGGCTTTCCTCGGCTGCCCGGTGGCCTTTGGTATGGTCGCCGCCGGCACCCAGACCCCGGGTAAGTTTCTCCCCGAGCTGGATACGCTGCATGGCCTCGGTAATTTCCAGATGCTGGGCATCCGTATTCATAGCGATAAATTCCACACCGTGCAGCTGTTCACGGACCATCCTGGTAATAGCATTACAACCCGCCCCCCCCAGACCGATAACCTTAATCCTCGCCCCGCTGGGAACAGAACCTGATCTGGCCATCTTAATCCTCCGTTAATAATTTATACTGTAATCGTTAAATGATGATTACTTTTACCTGAAGAGCTTGAACATCTTTGATAGCAGGCGTCCCAAGCCGCTCTCATTAGCCCTGGGGGCTTCGGTGTCCTGATTTCTTAATTTCCATAGAAGGAGACCGACACCCGTGGCATAGGCCGGATTATCCAGCGCATCCGAGACTCCGGGGAGTCTGACAGGTCTGCCCAGCCTGACCGGCATCCTGGTTATCTTTTCACCGAGTTCGGCGATACCGGGGAGGTTGGCTCCCCCACCCGTGATAACCAGCCCCGCCGGGATAAGCCTGGGATAGTCCGATTGAGGCAGCTCCAGTAAAATAAGCCGCAGCATTTCCTCGACACGGACACGGATAATATCGGAAAGGTCATTGTAGGAAATACTGTGACCATCGCCGGTAATGGAGATTTCCTTGCCGCCGGGGTTCTCTTCTCTCGGCGTCACATCGCCATACCTCTTTTTCATTTCCTCGGCCAGCTCGAAGGTAATCCCCAGACCGATCGATATATCGCGCGTGACCTGATACCCGGCCACCGGCAGTACGGAGGTATGATAGATAGTATTATCCTTGAAAAGAGCCAGGTCCGTGGTACCGCCGCCAATATCCGCCAGCAGAACACCATCCTGTTTCTCCTCCGGAGCCAGGACCGCCTCCGCGCTCGCCAGAGGTTCCATAACGAGGTCCTCGACATCAATACCGATACTGCGGATGCACTTCGTCAGGTTCTGGATGGAGGTTATGGCAGCGGTAATGATATGAGTTTCCACATCCAGACGAAAGCCGTGCATCCCTAAGGGGTTCCTGACCCCACCCTGCCCATCGACCACGTACTCGCGGGGGATAACATGGAGTAATTTTTGCTCAGCCGGAACTTTTACGCTGCGGGCCACATCCAGAACGCGCTTCAGGTCATCGGGGCGCACTACCTGGTTATTGCGCGTGATTGCTATGGAGCCCCGGTTATTCACCGAGGTAATGTGTCTGCCGGTGACGCCCACATAGGCATTTTCCAGCCTGCGCCCGGCACTCTGTTCGGCTATCCTGACCGACTGTCGAATCGAATCCCTGGCTTCATTAATATTGACGACCAGGCCTTTGTGAAGCCCGCGCGACGGCGTTATGCCCACGCCCAGGACTCGCAGGCTTTCGCCATCGTAAATATCGGCCATAATAGTACATACCTTGGTCGTCCCCACATCAATGGCAGCAATCCTGTCTCTTTTCACTTGTTCCTCCTTTGTAGCCGCAAGGCCACTTACCCCGGACAGGTAATTACCTATGTATTTATATCGGTATTATTTGCCTCTCTGGTCCCGGTAGCGGATGTTCCACTTGCTGCAGAGAGCATTGACATGCTCCTTCATCTCGTGGTTGGCTATCCGGTGAAGCTCGGCCAGAAAACCGTGCAGCAGTTCTCCGCCGGTCATGTTCGGAGCCGGTTCTTCAGGCCCCGGCAGGTTAATGTAAACGATTTCCGTCATGAGCTTCTGGTACTCTATTGCCGTCCCCATTTGATTCATTGCCTCCTTCTATTAATCTGTAGTGCCATTCATGATTTACTCAGGCACACTTAAACAATCCTATAACGTTCCATAATCAACCGACAATTATTGTCCTTTCTGTTTCTATCAAGTCCTGCGACAATTCCACAACAGCAATCCCCTGTTACCGGAGCTTTTTAACCATATTTCCATAGCAAGTAAAAACCCCCTTGTAACTTCCATTTTTTTGGAATATAATTAGAGACAATCAAGCGAGGATATGCCGTGACCACCGATAAAGGACGAAAACACCTGCCTCCTTACGTTTCCTACCGCACTTTTCGTAATTTTATCGACCGCCTCCAGCAGCGAATGCCTTCACGCATAGACCGGAGTTACTGGGGAGATATTTTGTCCGGCAGCACCGGCACGCAGCTTATGGCCGCGCTGCGTTTCCTCGGTCTTATCGATGCCAACGGCAAGCTTTCGGAACGGCTCAAGACGCTGGTTTCCGCCCGTGGAGAACAAAGGTCGCAGCTCCTGCGTGAACTAGCCGCCGACGCATTCGGTTTCGTAATGAAAAACTCCTTCGACCTCGAGAGCGCCACCTACTCCCAGCTGGGTGAGGCCTTCCACAACACGTTTCAACTGACAGAAGATGTCAACCGAAAATGCGTGAAATTTTTCATCGCCCTGGCCAGCGACGCCGGTATGACTCTATCACCATTCATTACCAGACGCACCAGGTCGCTGCATACCGGTTCCGGAACCAAGACCATGGCCAGAAGAGTCGGCGGGAGGACAAATCGGAATGCGATAGTTCCACAAGCTGTGAACGAATTACCAGATGATTCATCATGGAACGGCATGCTTCTTGCCAAATTCCCCAATTTCGACCCCTCCTGGAGCGAGGAAATCAAACTAAAGTGGTTCGCGGCCTTTGATGAATTGCTCAAGAGAGGGTTGACTAAGCCCGCCAGATAACGATTGCTCTCCAATAAGACATGCCTCACCAGGTCACCCCGTCCGGAATGCACCTTCACGAATCTTTAACTGACGCTGATATCTATTATCTTCACCTTTACATTAATAGCCGCGTTCTAGCGTCAAATAAGCATAAATACCTAAAGCTCTAATAGCCCCGTATAGGTGTAATTACCTAGTACTAAAGGGCAAAAATAGGTATCAAGACCGAAGTTAGATTCACCAGCTAGATGTAAGATTTTAAGAAAGATAAGAGAACGGTGGGTATAAGAGGAAATCTCTCCGGTTCAGTTCCATGATTCTCTTATCTCCAGCCTGCACAGTGTGGTGGGAGGTGGTGAAGATGCAGTTGTCGTATATAATAGCAATGGTAATAGTGGTACCTGTTCTTCTCTTTCTGGCAGTATTCGTCTGGTACATGAACCGCGGTGCCTACGATGCCGGTAAGAAGGCCAGAGCGATACGTACCACCCTTGAGAAAATTGCCAGGGGCAACGACGAAAACTTAAGTAGCGAGTATATTGAACAGGTTGCGAATATGAGTGTCCGTTACCCGAATGAAAGCGGGGGAAATGATTGAGGGACGAGTGATTCGAGAGGACAGGTAAAAGGGAGTATTGTTAATATTCCCTTTTTTTGTTTTTAAAAAAGGCTTATTATTAAATTAGACATATAAACTAAATCATCATTATTCTATTTGGTCATCAGGGGGAGGTTATATGGAATTAAAGACAAGGGTTGATACTTTCCTGGATGAGATTTGCGCCATCCCCGGCGGAGAGGGCATTCGACTTTGCATCCAGTGCGGGACCTGTACCGCCTCCTGCCCTAATGCCGATAAAATGGAGCATACACCGTCACAGCTTATAGCTATGGCGCGGGCAGGTATGCGCCAGGAAGTCCTGTCCAGCAATGCCATGTGGTACTGCCTTTCCTGCTATATGTGCACGGTGCGTTGTCCGCGGGGTATAAAGCAGACCGGCCTCATGCACGCCTTCGAGTGCCTGGCGGTGCGTGACGGTCTGAGCTATGCCGGGTCTTTCACGCCTACTATGTACCGGAGCTTCAACCACTTCGCCTGCGCCCTGGGGAGCCTGCCTGAATTCGGGTTTATGACCTGGTTCTACATGCTGAGCAATCCGCTGCGTGCCTGGCGCATGATTCCGGTGGCGTGGAACCTTTTCAGGCGAGGGCGCCTTTCCATCAAGGCCAGAAGGCTCACCCCGGAAGGGACCAATCAGCTCAGAGCCATCCTCGACAAGGCTGAATCTCTAGGAGGTGTAAGTTGAGATATTATACCTATTTCCCCGGCTGTTCCTCTTCTGAGGGAGGAGCCAAAGCGTATAACTGGTCAGCCCGGGCGGTGAGCAAAGCCCTGGATGTCGACCTCGTTGAACTGGAAGACTGGAACTGCTGCGGCTCGACGCCTTCCGGCTCTGTCGATGAACTCGGCGCCTACTGCATGGCGGCGCGCGACCTCGCCCTGGGCGAAAAGAGAGGGCTTGACATGGTAACGCCGTGCAGCGCCTGCCATGTCATCTTTAACCGCACCAACACCTATCTTAACGGGTACCCCAAGTTCAAGGCCAAAGTAAACGAGGCTCTGGCCGCCGGCGGCCTGGAATACCGCGGCACGTTAAAGGTCAGGCACCTGCTCGATGTTTTGACCACCGACGTTGGCTTTGATGCCATCGCCTCCCGGGTGAAAAAACCCCTGAGCGAACTGAAGGTAGCACCCTACTATGGCTGCCAGGTGGTCCGCCCCAACTTCGGCTTTGATAACCCCGAGGCCCCCCAGTCACTGGATAAACTGGTAGCCAGTCTGGGGGCGGTGCCCACTCCCTTCCCGCTCAAGGCCCGCTGCTGCGGGGGCTCCCTGATTATTTCCGAAGAAGACGTGGCGCTGGACCTGATTCACAAGCTTTTTGAGTCGGCATCAAGCAACGGGGCAGAATGTCTGGTCACCGTTTGCCCCTTGTGCCAGACGAACCTGGATGCTTATCAGAGTCGCGTCAATAAGAAATTCAGGACCAATTATAAACTGCCTGTCCTGTTCTTCACCCAGCTGATGGGTATAGCTTTCGGACTCAGCGAAGAAGACCTCGGTTTAAAGACCGGCATCGTACCGGTCGAAAAAGTCATGGCAAAATACATCTAAGGAGAAGAAAATGGAGCCGAGAATTGGTGTCTATGTTTGCCACTGCGGAGCCAACATCGCCGGCACCGTTGACGTGGCGCAGGTTATCGAATACGCCAGCGGCCTTCCATCCGTAGCGGTGGCACGCGATTACAAATTCATGTGCTCGGACCCGGGCCAGGACTTGATTAAAAACGACATCAAGGAAAAGGAACTGAACCGCGTGGTGGTGGCCTCCTGTTCACCCCGGCTGCACGAGTCTACCTTCCGGCGGACTCTGGCCAGCGCCGGTTTGAACCCTTATCTCTTCGAGATGGCCAACATCCGCGAGCAGTGCGCCTGGGTACATGAGGACAAGGAGAAGGCTACCGTGAAAGCCAAAGCGCTCGTGAGCGCGGCGGTAAGGCGCGTCTTTCTCCACGAGCCGCTGGAAACTAAGGAGGTTTCCGTCAATCCCTGTACGCTGATCGTCGGTGCTGGTATCGCCGGGATTCAGGCAGCCCTGGAGATTGCGGATTCCGGGCATAAGGTCTACCTGGTAGAGCGGGAGCCGTCAATCGGCGGCAATATGGCCCGGCTGGACAAGACCTTCCCCACCTTGGACTGTTCCGCCTGAATACTCACCCCGAAGATGGCCTCGGTGAGGTCACACGAAAACATCGAACTGATGACATACAGTGAGGTTGCGGATGTCTCCGGTTTCGTAGGCAATTTCAAGGTACATATCAAACAGAAACCGCGCTACGTGGATGCCAGCAAGTGTACCGGATGCGGCACCTGCCAGGACAAGTGCCCCATGAAAGCGGATAACGAGTTTGATGTCGGCATGGGTAAGAGAAAGATAATCTATACGCCTTTTCCACAGGCAGTGCCCAATGTGCCGGTTATCGACGCGGAGCATTGCACCTTTTTACTCAAGGGTAAGTGCGGCGCCTGCCAGAAGTTTTGTGAAGCGGGCGCAATCGACTTCGAACAGAAAGAAAAGATGGTTGAGGTAGATGTAGGCAACATCATCGTTACCACCGGTTTTGATTCCTTCGACCCGTCCGTGATGATACAGCTCGGCTACGGGCAGTATGATAATATTTTCACCGGCATCCAGTTCGAGAGAATGAGCAACGCCTCCGGCCCCACGGATGGTAAAATAATGCTTAAAGACGGGTCGGCGCCACAGAGCGTCGCCATCCTGCACTGCATCGGCAGCCGCGACACCAACTACCACCGGTACTGCTCGCGGGTCTGCTGCATGTACTCGCTGAAGTTCTCCCACCTGCTCAGAGAGAAGTTGCCCGAAGCCAGGGTCTATCAACTGTATATCGATATGCGCTGCGCCGGTTCGGGCTACGAAGAGTTCTACGAGCGCCTTCAGGAAGAAGGCGTGAACTTCGTGCGCGGTAAGGCCGGTGAGATTACCAACCTCGCCGAGAGCCCCGAAGAAGAGGGCAAGCTGATGGTCATCGTCGAGGACACACTGATCCGCCGCAAGCTGCGACTGCCGGTGGACATGGTCGTCATGAGCTGCGCCCTGGAGCCCCGTGCCGACGCGGAGAGCGTCGCCAGGCTCTTTTCGCTGAGTCGCAAGGCCGACGGGTTCTTCCTGGAAAAGCACCCCAAGCTCGACCCCATCGCCACGACCACCGACGGCGTTTTCGTCGCCGGCTGCTGCCAGAGTCCGAAGGATATCCCGGATACGGTAGCTCAGGCGTCGGCCGCCGCCGCCAGAGTGCTATCCATGATAAGCAAGGGCAGCGTTGTCATCGAGTCCGCCACTGCCGTGGTTGACGAAGAGCACTGCGCCGGCTGTAAGATATGCATCGACCTCTGTTCTTATAAGGCCATCACCTTCGATGAAGAGAAGAAGGTAACCCATATTAATGAGGCACTCTGCAAGGGCTGCGGCACCTGCGTGGCGGCCTGCCCCAGCGGCGCTATTACCGGCCGGCACTTTACTACCGAGCAGATTATTTCTGAGATTGAGGGGGTATTGGCATGAGTTTTGAACCTAAGATTGTGGGTATTTTATGCAACTGGTGCTCCTATGCCGGAGCCGACCTCGCCGGTACGTCCCGGAAGAAATACGCACCCAATGTCAGGGTGGTGCGCGTCATGTGCTCCGGCCGGGTCGACCCCACCTTCATCCTCAAAGCCTTTGAAAAAGGGGCCGACGGCGT
>DATLAD010000069.1:0-3058 GCA_035527575.1 Dehalococcoidales bacterium | reverse complement strand
GGATAGGGTTCTTCTGCGGATTAAGGTTATACCCGGACTTGGGAGAATACAGCCAGTTATAGAACACTCTTAATGTCCGATAGTAAGCATGCTTGCCACCATCAGAGCATTGAAGCGAATTTAGGAATTCGGTTATTTGCTGGCCGGTT
The DNA here is from genome assembly GCA_035527575.1 of Dehalococcoidales bacterium. GTDB lineage: Bacteria > Chloroflexota > Dehalococcoidia > Dehalococcoidales > RBG-16-60-22 > JAFGPF01. Next base: position 2,909 of record DATLAD010000069.1, on the reverse strand, counting down.
ACATTGACACCCACAACTTGGCGTGCCAGGTTTAGGTAACTCCTATAGAATTCGCTAGACCGTGGGGAAAGCCCCTGTCTACGGGACTTGAGGAAATCTGTCAACAAAGTGGGGGTATTTGTCAACAAAGTGGAGGTATGCTCATGCACTGGCGGGAGCGCATGGGAGTCGAACCCACCGAAGACATCATAAATGCCCCCCAACGGATTTGAAGTCCGCGAAGCCCACCGGGACTCATCCGCTCCCTCAATCTGCCTAAGTATATCTTACCTTATTTAGCGGTATCAAGGCCTGTCGGCGTCATTCTTCCGGCGTTTCTACAACCGCCTCGGCTTTTTTGCGGTAGACCAGCTTCGCCAGCCAGATGCTCATCTCGTACAATATAATCAGCGGCACGGCCACCAGGCTCTGGTTAATGGGGTCGAAGGTGGGCGTGATAATGGCGGCGAGGATGAAAGCGACGATTATAGCCACCTTCCGTTTCCTGGCCAGCCACTCCGGCTTGACGATGCCCATCCTTGCCAGGAATGTGGTCACCACCGGCAGTTCGAACACCAGCCCGATGGCTATCAGCAGCCGGGTAATGATGCCGATGTAGTTGCCGATTTTTATCATGGGCGAGGCGATATCGCTGCCGAACGTGTATAAAAACCCGATGGCCGGCGGAATCAGGATAAAGTACCCGAAGACGACACCCCCCAGGAACATCAGCGCAACCCAGGGCAGGATAAGGTACACGTATCTCTCCTCTTTCCTGGTGAGAGCCGGACGTATAAACAGGATTGCCTGTATGGTCAGGTAGGGTATGGCAAGGATAAGGCCGCTGGCGAGACACACCCTCATAATGGTGCCGATCATCTCCGTCAGTTCGGTGAAGATGAGGTTGATATCCCCTGCCGGCCGAATCAGGATATAGAATATCCACTTCCAGAATATGAATGAGATGGCTGCCGCCACGGCGACGGCGATAACGCTCCTGATGAGACGCCGGCGCAGTTCCTGGAAATGGCCGAGGAGGGTGAGCTTCTGTTCGCCTTCAGACATTTTCAGGGGTGCCTCTCCCGGTCGGTCGTTTCGGCGGTATCGTTCTTCGGCCCCTGTTCGCTAGAAGCTGGTGGCGTTTGACTCTGTTTTTCTTCTTTCGGCGGTTCTTCCTGGGCTTTATCCAGTTCCCGGGTGACCGTTGTGGTGAGGTCGGTACTGTATTTTCTGATGACGCGCACCGTTTTCCCCAGCGTCCGGGCAAAATCCGTCAGCTTGCCGGGTCCCAGTACAATTAATGCTAAAACGATGATTAGCAGTATCTCCCATGGACCTATGCCGAGAAATCCCATTCCTCACCTTTTGTTGCGTTATCCTTACCGGTCGTTAACGGCAAGGATAGTAGTGATTTGAATTTATTCCTGCGGAGTGATTGTAATCCTGGCTTCAGGCAGCTTTCTTTTTCGTGGTCTTTTTAGGACTGGCGGCGACTGTTTCCTTGCCCTTCTCCTCCTCATCCTCCTCGCCGGCCTGACCTTTCTTAAATGAGCGTATTCCCTTGCCGATGGCGTTACCGACCTGCGGCAGTTTCCCCACCCCGAAGACGATGAGGATTATAACCAGGATAAGAGCTATCTCCCACGGCCCCATTTTGAACGGCATCTTGAATTCCTCCTACCTCTACATTGACCATCTGTAATTATACTAGCGTCTGGCATTCTTGTCTATCGGGTGTTCCGGCAGCCCCATTTCCTTCAAGACTACTTTAACTATTTGCGGCACTTTTTGCCGGAGCTCGGGGGAGAGCTCCGTCCCCCATTCTATTTCCTTCGGCTCGATGCCGATGATAACGATTTCCCCCGGCTCGTTGCCCGACAGGGATATGAGTTTAAGGTTGTGCACCACGCCCAGCTCATGGGCCGAGGCGAGGCTCGCTTTTTCCTCGGCCAGGTCCTCCGGTTTGAAGCGGTAAATCGTCCCCGGTTCGCCGCCGGCTTTAGCGGCGTCGACGATAATCAGTTTATCGCCGGCCCTGGTATAGGCTATTATGTCCGGCGATGTCCCGCCGTCTATCAGTTTCACGTCGGGAGGGAGGTCGAGTTCCTGCAATGCCTGCACGGCGTGAATGCCGATGCCTTCGTCCTTGAGCAGCAGGTTGCCGACACCGATAACCACGATTCTTGGCGTTGCTTCCTTTTCCGGTTTGTTTGGTTTCATGTAGTCCTCGACTAGCATATTCTCGGCAGCAGCTCCCCGACCGGCATATCCACGATGCGTGACGCTCCCAGGCCGGTCTTCATGACCACCTGGCCGGGGTGCTCGGACACCACCTCCCCGATAATGACCGCCCCGACCCCGTATTTGTTGCGTTTCATCGCTGCCAGAACGGCGCCGGCGTCTTCGGGAGCCACAGCGGCTAACAGCTTGCCCTCGTTGGCGATGTAAAGAGGGTCGAACCCCAGGAGTTCGCAGGCCGCCAGCACCGCTTTATCCACCGGTATTTTATCTTCTTCCAGCCTGATGCCGACATTCGATTGCCCGGCGAAGTCGTTGAGGGTGGTAGCCAGCCCGCCGCGGGTGGGGTCGCGCAGGGAGTGAATATTGGCGGATGCCGCCAGCATCTCCGCCACCAGCCCGTTCAGCGGGGCGCAGTCGCTGGGGACGGGGGTGTGAAATTTGAGCCCTTCTCGCTGGCTCAGCACGGCGATACCGTGGTCGCCGATGTTGCCGCTGAGGATAATCTTATCGCCGGGTTTCGCATTGCTGGCGGAGATCTCGATTCCTTCCGGCACGACGCCGACGCCTGCCGTATTGATAAAGAGCTTATCGGCGCTGCCCCGGTCGACCACTTTCGTGTCGCCGGTGACGATTTTCACCCCGGCCTCGTCGGCGGCTGTCTTGATGGAGGCCAGTACCTTTTTAAGGTC
>DATLAD010000068.1:0-2074 GCA_035527575.1 Dehalococcoidales bacterium | reverse complement strand
CTGGACTCGAGGAGATTCCTTGGTCAGGAGGTCAGCCACGGCTTTCACTCCCTCCGTCTCGAAAAGTCGGGCTATTTGCTCAGCCTCCGCCACGAATCGCTCGTGGTCGGCAGACCCTGCGCCGGTAGCGGCCACAATGAGTGCCTTGGCCATCTCGGGATGGGCAAGGCCGAAATTTAAAGCCACACTGCCACCCATGGAAAGACCACCTATATAGGCCTGTTTGATGTTGAGATGGCGGAGGAGCTGGTACAAATCTTCGACGAGTATTTCTTGGGAGTATGCAGTCGCTTTCTCCGGCACTTCTGAGGGAGGAAACCCCCGGTGGTTGTAGGTGATGACCTGGTAACGCCGGGAGAAGAACTTAACCTGGGGCTCCCAGCTTTTAGCCGTCCCCATGAACTCGTGGCTCAGTACCAGTGGAAACCCCTCCCCGGTTACTTCATAATACAGCCTAACTCCGTTTATCGTTGCTGTGGCCATGGTTCTCCTCCCACACAGGCAGTCAGACCAGATTATACTTGATAAACAAGGCATGGAGCAATGACTTTCTCTGGAGGGTGCTTGACAAATCGATAAGTGAAAGGTTCTAATCAAACAGGAGGAGAAGCAGGGGTAGTAAGGAGAAGTATTAGTGAAAAATAAAGAAGTAAGAATGAACTTGAGTTCGGAAGACCTTTGTTTCACTCCGGCCGTAGAGCTGAGAGATATGATGCGGAATAAGCTCATATCTCCGGTTGAATTGGTGAATACATTTCTGGGCCGTATTGAGAGAATAAATCCAATAATTAACGCCTACTGTACGGTGGTTCCGGAGATGGCGCTTCAAGCAGCGAGGGAAGCTGAGTCAACAATTATGAGAGGCGGTGAAATTGGACTGCTTGCTGGCATACCGGTATCAATTAAAGATGCTACCATGACGGCCGGTATTCGGACTACTTTTGGTTCCAAGTTATATGAAAATTTTGTTCCTGATATTGATGAACTGATTGTCGAGCGTTTAAAGAAAGCCGGCGCGGTTATTATGGGCAAGACAAATACCCCTGAATTTGCGTCGGTAGGTTCCACCTTCAATGAAGTGTTCGGGATAACACGTAATCCCTGGAATACTGATTTTAGTGTCGGTGGCTCCAGCGGCGGAGCCGCCGCATCGGTTGCCGCCGGGCTGGGGCCGCTGGCTACAGGAGGCGATTTGGGGGGCTCACTTCGACTTCCGACCAGTTTCTGCGGGGTTGTTGGTCTGCGGCCTTCACCGGGCAGAGTACCCCGGTATCCGAATAAACTTCACTGGGATGACTTGGCGGTAGAGGGGCCGATAGCCCGGACGGTGGCTGATATCGCTTTGATGCTGGACGCCATATCTGGCCCTGATAATAGAAGCCCGGTATCTCTGCCCGCCGAGAAAACGGGATTCCTTCAGGCAGTGAAAAATCCCCAGGTAAAGAATATCAGGATAGCCTGGAGCGATGACCTGAACTTGACACCGGTGGCTAAGGAAATACCTGAAATAGCCAGGTCAGCCATAAACGTGTTTCGTGGGCTGGGTTGCGAGGTCGTCGAAGACTGCCCTGATTTCAGTGGCGTTAAAGAGGTAGCGCTCATTCTCAGGGGTCTGCGTTATGTTGCCATATATCAAGACCAGTTGACTGACCCGGAATTCAAACGGTGGGTAGGTCCCATTGTGATGGACAATATCGAGCGAGGACTAAAACTGTCAATTCGGGATGTAGCTAAAGCGCATCGGCAAAGGTCGGAAATATGGGAGAGGGTGAGCAATTTCTTTAATGATTACAATTTACTGCTGACGCCCACGGTGCCGATACCACCCTTCCCCGCCGAAATGAAGTACCCAACCGAAATAGACGGTCAGCCGATGGAAAGTTCTGTTGGTTGGGGAATGCTCACCTATGCGATTACGATGACCAGCTTACCGGCGATATCTGTCCCCTGTGGCTGGACGGGCAAAGGATTGCCAGTCGGGCTTCAGATAGTCGGGCGCCGTCATGGTGAGGCCGCTTTGCTGCAGGCGGCGGCAGCTTACGAATTAGCCGCACCCTGGAAGGACAAAAGACCG
>DATLAD010000067.1:0-14596 GCA_035527575.1 Dehalococcoidales bacterium | reverse complement strand
CTCTTTGAATCCCTCAAGTATGATATCTCTGACGGCCAGTTCGCGTAATTCGCTTACGATGGAGTTAAACATGTCAAAGTCAGAGAAGTAAGTACCCTTGGCGTAGTCGAACAGCCTGGTGTTTCTCGACTTTTCATAGCTGTGAACGACATCCAGCGTCGACGCGCCGTAGGCCCCCGCCACCGAAGATATCGGCGGGACAATAATCTTTTTCATTTCGGCGGCGGCGGCTACCCCGCAGCAGTGCCCGGGGCCGGCGCCGCCACCGGCGAAGACCGTGAATTCAGAAGGTTCGTACCCTTTAAGGGCTACCTCTTTGAATATCTCGTTGCCCATCTTGGCGTCGACTACCTTCTTAATCATCATGGCCGTGGTAACTTCATCCAAGCCTGATTTGTCACCGAGATCTTTAAGAGCTTTTACCGACTTTTCCTTATTCAGCTTGAATTTGCCGCCCAGGAAGTAGTCCGGATTAACATAGCCGAGGACAACATCGGCGTCGGTTACGGTGGCGCTTTCTCCGCCGAGGTCGTAGCATGCCGGACCGGGCAAAGACTTGGCGCTGGCCGGCCCGACCTCGAAGCGATTTCCCAGTAAGGGGTTCAGCCAGGCTATCGAACCGCCGCCGGCGCCGATTGACGCTATTTTAATAGCGGTTATCTGAGTTCGCCACCGGTCAACGGTAGGATACAGGTCGTAGTGTGTGATACTACCGTCGGTAATGAGCCCGATGTCAAAGCTGGTGCCTCCGGTATCGCAAAAGACGACGTTCGGCAGGCCGATGCCGCTGCACAGGTGTGCCGCCCCGCATAAGCCGCTGACCGGACTGGCGCCATAGGTAGCGATTGCCCTGGTTCTGGCTACTTTGGCGCAGCCGCCGACATTATCGCAGAGGAGGATGGGTCTCTTGTATCCCCGGTCCAGCAGGTCGCTGCACAGGGCGGATATCTGTTCCACGAAGCCGATGTGAATATAGGCGTTCACTATGGCCGTCATGGTCCTGACGTATTCGCCCTCTTTGGGTGAAATCTCGGAGGAGAGTATTATTGGCATATTGCCCAGGTAGACCTCCGGGAATTCCTCCTCGATAATGCTTCTTATCTGCTTTTCGTGCAGGGGGTTGATAAATGACCACAGGAGGCTGACCACAAAACCGCGCACGCCCTGGTCCACCAGATATCTAAGCTGCTCCAGAACGTCCTCTTTCAACAGCGGCATGACGATGTTGCCGCTGTAGTCGGTCCGCTCTCTAACACCCACCACCAGCTTGCGGGGAATAAGGGGCACAGGCTTCTCTATCGAGGTAACGTCCTGAACGTCGGCAGAAGGCAGGCCGTCGGCCCATTGCCGTCCCCTGCCTATAAAGATGGTATCCTCGAAGCCGCGCGTGGTAATCAGTCCCAGCTTGGGTCCCGTATGTTCGATAAGTATGTTGGTGCCGATAGTCGTGCAGTACTTAATAACATCCGTTTCCACCAGGAACTGTTCGAGTGTCCTGCCGTCTTTTTCGGCGCACTCTTCGAGCCCCCTTACAAATCCGACGCCAAGTTCGTAGGCGGTTGTCGGAACCTTGGTAGTCACGTATTTGTCCCCTTTAGCCACAAAAAAGTCCATAAATGTGCCGCCAACGTCAACGTTAACGATATATCCCATCCTTTTTCCTCCTGCGTAACTTTTTATCCGTTCTGTATTTTAGCTATTAATTCGTGGAGAACCTCCGGAGACGTATCATAAGGAACGTCCCCATCGCTCACATAGAAAAATCCTGCCGGCCTGTGTTTGCTGGCGTACTGACTGATAACGGCAAACTGCTCCCACAGTTCGGACGTGTCCTTTAACGCTAGCGGCAGGCCGAAGGAAATCTTCAGGGAATCCGACAATTTCTGTAGATATGCCAGGTCATCCTCGCTGAATCGCTTGCCGAGAAGGATTAACCCGCCCGGTGCTATTGACCGGTGCAAATCGCTAATGAAGTCCATTTCCATATCTTTGACGATAAGCAGCGGCGAGCCGTTATAGTACTTGACGAGGTTGAACAGCGTCGTATAAATGTCTGCATACGGTTTTTGGTGCGAAAGGAGTTCATCGCGGTAGCCTGCGCCGATGGGGTCTTCCCTGAAGAATATGGAATCAACACGCAATTCGCACAGGCTTTTTACCAGTTTCGTCAGGAAGCCCCCGGTGAAAGCGATAGCGTTTTCGGTGTTCGCGCTATTATCGCCCAGCAAGGCCTTCACCAGCGAGACAGGTCCGGTGATGGTGCCGATGATGGCAACATCCCTGCCCCTGGACATGACGGTGCGTTTGGTAGCTTCCAGTAGAGTCTGGATACGGCCGCTTTCCTCGGGGTTTGCTTCCCGCAGTTCAACCTGGCGGCAGCCTGAGACCCTCGGGGCGGTATAGTCGTCGGGCCACTCCACATCGCAACCGAAGACCTCGGCCTCGATGGTAGCATCGAAGTGATTTACAATGCCGTCATACTTGAATAAATCGCGGGCTTCTTCCAGCGAATGGGAATAGTAACCGGCATCCGATACCATTTCCTGCAGGGGAATCTGCCCTATCCTGGCGGCAAGTCCGTAAACAAAAGGAACGAATACCGGCCTTTCGCTGTTCATCAGTTTTATGGTATTTTTGAAGGCAGTTTTTGAGTTCATTTCTTTTGTTCGGCGGCCCTTTCCTTCAGCTTGTCAATATCGAGTTCTATTTCCGTAACCACAGGGTGGCCCGGCGGTAGATATTGAATCGACATAATGGCCCCGCATTCCGGGCAATAGAATTCGACCACTCTCATGAAGTCCGAATCCGGGGCATGAGAAATCGCCGCGGAATCCTGCTTAATTGGAATCGGCGGCCCGTATATTTCATCAGCCGGTCTTTCGTAGACCAGGCAACCCTTGAGGTAAGATTCCCTGGCCGGATGTATTTCCGCGTGGCAGCGACTGCAACACCACATCTCTTTATCCAGGTCGATTTCTACGGTTTCTGTAATACGCATTTTAGTCATAATCAAGCCTCCTCTAAAACGCCGTGCGAATATTCGCCGATATAATATGACTTATTGGCCGGTATGACATACGTTGTGTCTTTAGCTTCAACAACCGCCGGCCCGATAACTCTATTACCCGGCGCCAGTAACTCTCTATCGTAAATGGGGGTCTTAAGGTAACCGACCTCCGGCGACCAGTAGACATCACGTTCTCCCCTTGACGCACGGCCGGGGTCTTCTCCGGCCAGCGGACTGGAGGTCAACTCGTAGTGGGGCATCGGCACAACGGCGTTCAGGATAATCGTTGAAACGGTCACCTTAGCCGGCCCCTTCTCGCCGGGCGTACCGAATTGAGCGCAGAGTTGTTTCACTTCTTCCTCGGAGCTCAGCTTTATCTTTTCCGACTTTACATTGTACGCCGCCAGGTGACCGTCCCCGATAAACTCCAGGTAATAGCCGGCGTTATCAGCCGAGAAACCCTCCCCCATGATGTCTCTTCTGGCTACGCCCGTTAGCTGCGCCACAGCTTCATTAAGCTTTTTGAAGTCCTTTAAATAATTGACACCGTCAAAGAGGGTGAGCGGTAAATATTTTGAATAGCGATGAAGCAAATCCGTTGTCGAAAAACCGAAGGCGCAGAAAGTTGAGGCATAGGGGCTCGTTAATATTTTGCCGAATTTCAAACCGCTGGTGAAGCCGGCATAGCGGGTCGGGCCGGCGCCTCCGTAGGCCACCAGGGCAAAGTCGGCCAGTTTATCCGGCTCAATCCCTTTCTCTTTCAGGAACCTCAGTATTTCTTTCTGGATATTTTTCTCGGTGGTTTCCCTGATAAGGCAGGCGGCTTCCTCCACGGTAATTTTCACAGGGTCAGCGATTCTTCTTTTGATTGCAGCTATTGCCTTGTCTTTATTTAGCTTGACCTTACCGCCGAGGAAGTTATTGGGGTCGATGAAACCCAGGGTAACGTCAGCATCTGTGACGGTCGGTTCTATCCCCCCGCGGTTAAAGCAGGCCGGACCGGGGCTGGCGCCGGCGCTTCTGGGACCGATCTGCAGACCTCCGGAACTATTCAGCTTTACAATGGAACAACCGCCTATACCCACCGAGTCGGTAACAATCATGGGAACGCTTACGGGGAGCCCGGAAACAATGGGAGTCAGGGTGTAATTGTGGGTACCTCCACGAATGATGCCGATGTCCAGGCTGGTGCCTCCCACATCCACGCCAACCACCTCGGTGTAGCCGTGAGCTTTGCCCACCAGTTCGGCCCCGAACACGCCTAAAACAGGGCCGGACGAATAAGTATCGATAGCTCTCGTTTTGGCGACCCTGGCGGTACCGCCGTGAGAATGCCCTACCATCAGGGGCCGCGTGTAAAGATTCGCCCTCAGGTCGTCCTCGGAGCGGTAGAGATACCGCACCATGGCATCGTGTATATACCCGTTTATCACGGCCGCGTTGGTACGGGAAAAAGCATCCGGCTGGTCCGAGATATCGGAGGCCAGCAGCACTCTTATGCTCCCCAGGAAAAAGCTGGGGGATTGTTCTTTGATTATGGCCCTTACCTGTTCCTCATGTGCGGGATTCACGTGTGAGTTATTCAGGCTGACAACGATGGCGCGTGCGCCCGTATCGATTAAGTTCTGCATCTTGACGATAAGGTCCTCGGTGTCCACCGGCTTTTTTATTTTGCCTTTGTCATCAATCTCCTCGATTACCTCGTCAATCATGTCCCTGGCTATGAAAGAAAATATCGGCTCCACCGCCTTGGCGTCGCTGGAATACAGCGAGTCTTTAAATCCCTGGCTGACAAGCAGCCCGATTTTCGAGCCTACTCTCTGAATTATCGTATTTACACTGACTGTGGTCGAATATCTTACAATATCGGTCTCCGCCAGCATGTCCTGTACCGAAACTCCGAATTGCCGGGCGCCTTCTCTTATGCAATCAGCCAGACAGACGGTCAGGTCGTGAGGTGTCGTCAATACTTTAACTGTTTTCAAGTCTCCATTGTGGGTAAAAAAACCGTCCGTAAATGTGCCCCCGGTATCAACGCCAATCATGAATGACATTTTTACTCCTCCGTTAACGCAAATCTTTGAAAAACTTGAATTGTTTGTTAAATATATATATCATATATTTAAAAGTAGTGTCAAGTGTTACTATCACATATTTTACGTTATCACGTGTGAAGAGTTTTGAATAAAAATTTTGAATTTTTTAGAATAATTATTAAAAAATTTTCGTTGAATAAGGAGACATCGTGAGAGGGCATGCGGAAAGACTGAACTCCCTGGCCAAACGCCTCAGAGTTCAGGCTAATGATCTCAGATTTGATAACTTTCTGTCTTTTATATACACTTCCGAGATTGTTAATAAATATCTGGACACAGAGCTGAAGAAATTCGGCCTCAACCGGACACAAATGAGTATCCTGCATATTTTGATAGTGCGTGGCGGCACCCTGACGCCGACCGACTTAAGCCACAGGATAACACGTTCTAAACACGCTACCACCAAGGCCGTCGACAGCCTTGAAAATCTGGGACTGACCAAGAGCGCCAGGACGAAACTCGACCGCCGACTCCGAAGAGTTACCATAACTGAAAAAGGACTGGACCAGGTAGAGCAAACCATGTCTCTCAGGCGTACTATCGGCTCTCAAGCGATGCAGTTCCTGGACCAGGAAAACGCGGAGGCGTTCCAGGCAATTTTGAGAAGATTCAGAGAACATGTGATTCAGCTTACGGGGAAGTCCCAGGATTCCCTGTGAGCTTTACCAATTTTTCGGTCTTCAATTGAGTTATCAGGCTGACTTCTTTGTTGATTTCCTGAGTACGGCCTAAATTATGCCTCTGAGCCTGGGGTCGAGCGCATCTCTCAAGCCATCCCCCATCATATTAAAGCCAAAGACTACCAGCATTATGGCTACGCCGGGAGAAAGCGACAATGCAGGGTTAGAGAGTATATATTTGTAACCGTCGCTGATCATACCGCCCCAGGCTGGATAAGGGGGCATTACGCCCACGCCCAGAAAGCTCAGGCCAGCTTCTGCCAGAATAACCGCCCCCAGGCCTACAGTGATAACGACCATCAGGGCCGGGAAAGCATTGGGGAAAATATGACGCACCATCATGCGAATGTCACTTATACCCATCGCCCTGGCGGCTAGAATATATTCATTCTGCTTAACACTGAGCGCCTGGGCGCACATCATTCGGGCGTGGACGGATAGCATGCCGACACCCAGAGCCAAGATTACGTTTTTCACCCCGCCACCCAGCAAGGAAGCCATAATCAGAGCAACCAAAAGCATCGGAATTGCCATTAAGGCATCGATAAAGCGCATTATAATTTGAAAAACGATTCCGCCAAATTGAGTGGCGATTAGACCTAAAGCCTCGCCCAGTATGACGGACACCGCAGTCGCGCCGACAGCGATTATCATGGAAGTACGGGCTCCATAAATAATGCGGCTCAGAACATCTCTTCCCAGATTATCAGTTCCCAGCCAGTGTTCCGCGCTGGGTTTGGCCAGAGTTTGAAGCATGTCAATGTCATTAGGAGGATAGGGTGCCAGCCATGGAGCAAATATGGCTGTTATAATCAAAAAGGCAATCAGTACCAAACCGACTACCGCAAGCTTGCGGCCAAAAAATACTCTTACCACCCGGCGGAACTCGCTCTGGCCCGGTGCGATTTCAGACAATACCGCCGGTTCAACTGTATTGGCTACATTATTCGGCATTTCCGCACTCCTTAACCGTACCTTATGCGCGGGTCAAACCAGCCGTAGGAAATATCGACCAACAGGTTGGAAAGCACCACTACCACAGCGATGACCAGTGTCCCAGCCTGCACTATCTGGTAATCGTGAGAAAATAAAGAACTGGCCAACAGCCGTCCCATTCCCGGAATATTGAAGACGGTTTCTATCAGGACCGATCCCCCGAAGATCAGCCCGACCTGTAAGCCCAGGATGGTAATAACAGGTATCATGGCGTTCTTTATGGTATGCCGGATAATTATTACCCTCTCAGGCAAACCCTTAGACCAGGCGGTCCGGATATAATCCTGGCTGACAACCTCAAGCATGGCAGAACGGGTCTGACGGGTTAGTGCAGCCACCGAGAATAGAGAAAGGCAGATAACAGGCATGATTGCTGAACGTAGACTTTGTCCTAGACTTTCTGTAGGAGCTACATAACCGCTAGTAGGCAGCCAATGCAACATCAGCGAGAATAGATACATCAGTAATATTCCCACCCAGAAAGCAGGCAGCGTAATGCCGATATTGGCCAAAACGGTAACTACCGAATCAATCCATTTACCCCTTCTTAGAGCACAGATTATGCCAAAAATGATGCCGAGAAACGCGCTCACGATAAAAGACATGACACCGAAATAAATGGTTACCGGTAGCCTGGTGGATATCAAATACCCCACATCCTGACCCAGATTAATGGATTTACCCATATCTCCCCGCAGCATATTACCTAACCAGCTGATATACTGCACGGGAAGAGATCTGTCTAAGCCATATTCAACACGCAGCTCTGCCAGACGCTCGGGGGAGTAAACTTGAGTCTGGCTCTGAGAAACAAAAATGATCAGCGGGTCGCCCGGTAACAGTCTCATCGCCAGAAAGACCAGCAGGGTAACCAGCAAGAGGATAATCACTCCTAATATTAAACGGCGTATGATATACGCTGTCATTCTATATCCTCCCCGGAGGGATTATTTAACTACCAAGAAGGCTGTCCGTTCCGACGACTTATTCAAATCAGCGTTCAGGATAGCATTTATCCAGTTCCAATTTGTTAATCTTTTCAGTGTTTCTTTGTTTGTTTGCATTTCAGCCAGGCCATTTTCAGCCTGAAGAGTTGCCGCGTTTAGCTAACTGAAAACCGGATCGCTCTCAGGATGCTTTATATTCAGTTACACCTTTCGCCATCCATGGCGGGCCAGTAAACACTAATTCATGGATACGGCCACTTTCCGCCCTAGCTTTTCTACCAGTGCGGCATGTGCTGGAGGAACTGAAAGGACTCCGCCCCCGGTGGCTTTGTCTTCCCGGGGACGGAGTAACTCTCTTCCACCATGAAATTACTTTAACAGGCTATTTATGATTTATTTCTCTTTCCAGGCGTTGACTGGGTCGTAGTAGCCATTGATGTCCACGGCATCCCATTTCAGATCATGAACTTTGGAGTTGATAACGTAGCGTGGAGAATCCCACATCCAGGGAATTACCAGAGCCTCATCATAGGCCACTTTAAGGAGGGCCTTCATTTTGGCCATCCGTGTATCGTAATCGGTCTCAGACCTGACATCCTGCCAGGATGATGTCCAGTTATCCGGGAACTCCATGGTAGGGTAGGTCGCTACAGGGCTAAGCCAGACATTCATCCAGCTGGAGAAGGAAGACCAGTTGGGGAAACCGCTCTGGAAGATGCCATCGAAGCCTTCGGTGCCGAAGGTACTCGCTCGAGCAACGTCGGCCACATCCAGAGTGCATTCTATGCCAATCGCACCGAAGTAATTCTGGAGGGCGATCAGGTCATCCTGGCGTCCGCGGACATCACCGTGTAAAACAGTCTTAAAACCATTTGGATAGCCGGCCTGAGCCAGCAGCGCCTTGGCCTTTACCGGATCATATTGCCGGCTGGGATAACCCTGAATATACCACCCTTGCTGTGGCGCGGCTAATTGATCCGCTATATTATAGGTGCCTTTACCCAAACCATAAACCAGGCTTTCCCTGTCAACGGAATACCACAAGGCTTCCCGTACTTCTTTCTTAGAGAAAGGTGAGTTGGGGTCGGCATTGGCAGTCCGAAAGCTAAAGACAAAGGCCAGGCCTTCCGGAATACCGACGGTATAACCCTGCTGTTTCAATTCGTTATATTGAGCGGGGTCAATACTTTCGACCATGTCCACTTCTCCGGCCTTGAAAGCCATGACTGAAATGGTGTAGTCCGGTATGTTGCGGATTTCAATCTCATCGAGGTAGGGTTTACCGGGTTGCCAGTAGTTGGGATTCCTTTTCATGATGATGTTCTGGTCGAGAGACCAGCTATCAAACAGGAAAGGCCCGGTGCCCACCAGATGGTCTTTACCGGCATTTTCCGGCGTCGTGGGTTTGGCCAGGGCAGTGGGCGATATCATGACGCCGATACCCGATTGAGCCAGGCTCATCAAAAAAGTGGCGTCAAAGGCTTTAAGGTTAGCTTTAATGGTGTGGTCATCAATGATATCGTAAGATTCAACGTTGTCCAGGACGGCAGAACCGCCAACCCCAGCGGCCTTTACAACTTCCAAGTTATATTTCACGGCTTCGGCATTGAAGTCCGTACCATCGTGGAACTTAACTCCCTTTCTCAGATTGAAGGTGACGGACATGCCATCCGCTGCCACATCCACGGACTCGGCCAGTACGGGGACGATTCGGTCCTGGGCATCCACAATGAATAAAGTCTCGGTGACAGCACACCAGAGGGGATAAGTCACACCGCTATAGCCACCTTTCAATTCCATGGGAGCACCAACCTCGGTTATGCCAGTATTACGCACGATGACTAACTTACCGCCGTAGACGGGTCCACTGGGGGCGGGTGCCGGGGCCGGTGATGGTGCCGGTGCTGGTGCCGGAGCCGGAGCTGGTGCCGGGGCCGGTGCTGGTGCCGGTGCCGGTGATGGTGCCGGTGCTGGTGCCGGTGCTGGTGCCGGGGTCGGCTCAGCGCAGCCGCCGAGAACCATACCAGCTATCAAAAGAACCATTAATGCTAAAAAGAATATCTTCTTCACTGCTGCTCCTCCTTTACAGGATTGTATAAACTTACCTCAATTCTCCCCTTTTTTATTTTTTTATTTACTCTACTTTACCTCCTTTCTATCGTCCGAAATTATACCTTGATAATAGCCCGCGATGGGCAGAAATATTCCTCTTGGGTATAGCAGATTCCGCAATCGGTGCACTTGCCCTTATCAATGCGAAAGGTTTCATTACGTTCGATGATGGCCCCGTCGGGACATATCTGGTTCATAATGCAGGCCCCGCACTTTATGCATTTTTTACCTATCTTGTAAGCCACAACAGATCTCTTTAACTCAGGTTCTTGTATTTTACCTGCGCGGCTCCGTTAATTCAACTTTGCCGGCGGTTCTTACCACGGCAAATCTCTGTAAAGATGGTTAACGCCGGTCTTTACGCTCCGTAGCTGCCCCTCCTGAAAAGACGTCACCTCCGTGGCCCCAGGGGCGCAGGACGATAAATATCCACGGCTTGGTCTGCTTAAACACTCTTAGCGGAATATGTGGGTGCCCTTTAGGTTGTATGGCGACGGTCGGTTTGGTAATCTTGTGCGTTTCCATTTCCTCACCCATGCACAGCTCGCATTCCGCCGGGAACTCATTCAGGTCATTACAATCGCACCCTAGGAAAATCAGGAACTCGGTATAGGGATGCACATGCGGCTTATCGGGTTCCGGGGCAAATCTATAAGGCGCTTTATTCATGCTTTCGTACGACATGTTAAACTCGAAACCAGCGGCGTCGATATTTGTTATCGCTCCATTGTGCGTATCCGGGTTTTTCGGACCGTAGTGCCAGGGCCCGTTGCGTATAAAGGGCAGCTCTTTAAAATTATCGTGGTATTTTGTTTCCCGCCAACTGGCATAAGGACCCATCGGCTTATTTTTAAGTACCGGCTTAGCCTTCAATTCCGGTGCCAGTGAAATCGTCATAAGAATAAACCGATCGTCCATCGGGCCGATGGATGCCGGCGAGTGCGGTACTCCTTTGGGAATGGATACCGCTGTTGACGTGGTAATCCGGTGTCTTTCTTTTTCCTCGCCGATGCAAAAGTCGACCTGAGCCCCCAGGTAACCGAGGTCGATGGTATTGGTACCCATCCAGATCATTATCTGGTCGTAATTGCATACCTGTGTCTGGTAGGGTTCGAGGTTACCGGAATTATAAAAGGTTCCGTATTTCAAATTAAGGTCATACCCGAAGAATTTACCGTTCATCTCGGCCCCCTGCCTGTAGGAACCCTGCGCGTAGTCTTTGAAAGGAGGGATACTTTTAACTAAATGTCCGTATTTTGTTTGCGCCATCTTTATTTTCCTTTGCTAATATTATTTCAGCTTTGCCAGACTCCATTAATCACAGTACTTAC
Organism: Dehalococcoidales bacterium; assembly: GCA_035527575.1. Classification (GTDB taxonomy): domain Bacteria; phylum Chloroflexota; class Dehalococcoidia; order Dehalococcoidales; family RBG-16-60-22; genus JAFGPF01. The sequence goes on along the minus strand of DATLAD010000067.1, from coordinate 3,427 downwards.
TTTTTAGTTTTCTATGTTTTGCCTCCGTTCCGCTGATGTATATGTCCAATGTTTATAGCAATATATATCACATCTGGCAAACCTTGTCAAACGTTATTTTAATAGGTTTTGCCTGCATTTGGTTGAAAGTCTTACCTCACCCCTGACCCCTCTCCAGCCAGGGCATAGAGCCTGGCGGATTGTGCCGGGAGTCATCTCCAGTCCTTCGACTGCGGTACTTTCTCCAGGGCGTTGAACGGTTTCACCCGGGTCACCACTACGTTGTGTGTTCCCTCTCGTCTTGACAGCCTCCCCTGCACCACCAGGAAGGGCGACCTGAACTTGTGCTCGTTGCGCTCGTACACCCTGGAAAAGACCATGCACGGGATGTGCCCGAACTCGTCCTCCAGGGTGATGTACACCACCTTGCCCTGCGGCCTCTGCCGGCGGATGACCAGTCCGGCGGTCGTCACCGGTGCGCCGTCGCCCAGCTTCTCAATGTCATTGCTGGTGCGGAAGCCGCCGTTGAAACGCGGACGCAGGCGCGCCATGATATGACCGGCGGGAAAGAGGCTGAGCACGTTGTACTCCTCTTTCATGCGCTCCCAGTCGCCGGGGGCAGCCAGCTCCACTAAATCCTGCTCGACGGAAAGGGGGAGGGGCAACTGGGAGTTTATGGGACGATATCTAAGCCCGATTTCCCATTTCACCTTTCTCCGGTTTGGCTCGAGGCTATCGAAAGCCCCGGCAGTGGCCAGGTTGATGGCTACCTCTTCCAGCACGCCGGTGTGCTCCAGGAAGTCCCCGATGCTTGTAAAAGCCCCTTTCCCCCTGCCTTTTTCGATGGCCTTAGCGGAAGCTTCCCCAAGTCCCAGGACATTCAGAAACCCGAGGCGCAGGGCACCGACTCCACTTTTGGAAAAGGGGAAAGAGTTTTTGAACCTATCCCCCTGTATCCCCCTTCCCTTGGGTATCTGTGAAGGGAAGGGGGAATTGTTTTCGAAGGGGCTGACGCCCCTTCGAGCTTCCCCACAATTTACATTATCAGACAGCATCTCAGGGGGATGGGTTAATGAATGCTCTATCGTACACCTGGCCTTGCTTTTATTGATATCCGGGTTCAGCACCGGTATCCCGTGCCGTTTGGCGTCTTCCTTCAGTGTTTCCAGGTTGTAGAAGCCCATGGGCTGCTGGTTAAAAATAGCGACGAAGAACTCCAGCGGGTAGTAATACTTCAGCCAGGCCGCTTGGTAGGCCGTCACCCCGAAGGCGAAGGCGTGCGATTCCGGGAACATGTACAGGCCGTTGAACTTCCTGAACACTTTTTCGGCGGCTTCTTCGCTGACGCCCTTGTTTTTCGCCCCTTCTAAAAATCTCCGCCGGTACTGCTCGATGAGCTCCTCGTTATGCTTCCTGCCGAAGGCGCGGCGCAGGCGGTCGGCCTCGCTGGGGGCAAACCCGGCCACGTCTATCGCCAGCTGGTTGACCTGGTCCTGGAAGAGGACGACACCCAGCGTGCGCTCCAGGGCCCGTTTCTCCAGGAGGTGGTCGTACGTCACCGGTTTTCTCTGGCTGCGCCGGGCCAGGTACTCCTGAACGCCGTGGTTGACCCCCACCCCCGGCCGCACCGCCCCCACCTCGTGGGCCATGTCCAGCAAGTTTCTCGGCCGGAGCCGGGTGATGGTCTGTATCTGGGCGGCCGACTCCACCTGGAAGATGCCGATGGTATCCCCCCGGCAGAGCATGTCGTAGACGGCGGCGTCATCGAAGTCGATGCGGGAGAGGTCGATGCGCCTGCCGGTACGGTCTTTGATGAGCTCGACGGCCTCCTGTAGCTGAGAAAGGGCGCCTAAAGCCAGGAAATCTATCTTGACGAAGCCGGCGTCGTCGATGCTGTCCTTGTCCCACTGGCAGACGTACCGTCCCTCGATAGCCCCCCGCTGCACCGGCACGATGTCTATCAGGGGGCTGGACGAAAGAATCATGCCGCCCGGGTGCTGCCCCATATACTTGGGGAAACCGTCCAGCTCCGCGGCCAGCCGTATCAAATCCCGCCAGACCGGGGCGTTTATCCTGTCCCGGAAATTGGGCATATTCTGCATCTTCTTTTCCAGTTTGCGGGCGCTGCCCCAGTCGGCCTGCCTGGCAAGATGGTCGATTTCCGTTTCCGGCAGGCCGAGCGCCTTGCCCAGGTCACGCACGGCTCCCTTTATCTGGTAGGTGGCGATGGTGCCGGTCAGGGCGGCATGCTCCCACCCCCATTTCCGGTGCGTCCGCAAAATGAGGTCTTCCCGGATGCTGCGGGGAAAATCGAGGTCGATATCCGGCACGTTGGTCATGATGTCATCGGGGAGAAAGCGCTCCAGCGAGAGATTATATTGAAGCGGGTCGATGTGCGAGAGCCCGATGAGGTATCCCGCCAGCAAGGCCACCGACGAGCCGCGGCCCCTGCCCGGCGGGTTCTCCTCAAGAGTCAGGGAGGGGTCGCTCAGGCCCTGGTCTATCATCACCTCCCGCCCCAGCTTGATAACCTCGTGGTAGAGAAGGAGAAAACCCGCGAGGTTGAATTTCTTGATAAGCCGGAACTCCTCTTCCAGCCTCTGGCTCACCCGGGGGGTTATCGAACCGTAACGCCTCGCCGCCGCCTCGTAACACAGCTTCTCCAGGTAGCTCTGGGGTGTATACCCCTCCGGCGCGGGGTAATCGGGGAAAGCGTAGCTGAGGTCCCGGGTCAAATCCAGCGTGCAGCGCCCGGCGATTTCAATAGTATTTGACAGGGCATCGGGGTATTCACGGAAGAGGGTCTCCAGTTCCGGCACCGGCCGCAGGTAGTATTCCGAGTTGGGCCGGCGTTCCCGGTGGGTCTCCTCCAGGCTCTTGCAGTTCCTGACAGCCACCAGGCAGTCCTGGAGCTGGTGCCTTTCGCGGACATGGTAGTGGACGTTGCCCGTGGCCGCCACCCCGGCGCCCGTTTCCTGTGCCAGTTTCAACAGGGCCAGGTTGCGCCGGGTGTCCCCGAACACCAGGTTCTGCTGGAGTTCCAGATAGTAATTGTCACTGCCGAACCAGTCCAGGTATTGTTTTATAAGGCTTATTGCTTCGGCGAGGCGTGAATTAGATACCAGTTGCGCCAGTTCTCCCTGCGGGCACCCGGAGAGGGCAATCAGCCCCGACGCATGTTCCGGCAGGAGTTCGGGAGGAAGTTCGGGTTCGTTGCGCTCGCCGGAGGCATGGGCGGCGGTAATGAGGCGGCAGAGATTGCTATAGCCCTGCCGGTCTTTCGCCAGCAGGGTAAGGTGACAGCCTCCCTTCAGCGTCACCTCGGCGCCGATGATGCCCTGTATCTCCAGGGAGCGGGCCAGCTGGGCGAAGCGCATCGCCCCGCAGAGGTTATCGTGGTCGGTGATGGCCAGGGCGCGGTAGCCCAGCTCCTTTGCCCGCAGCATCA
>DATLAD010000066.1:0-21004 GCA_035527575.1 Dehalococcoidales bacterium | reverse complement strand
TGATCCTTGTGCTCCGGCCGGTTACCTCATCTCCGTGGTGATTTTAATGGCTTCCCGTGTTGCGGGAGACGATTGACAAGAATTGCTATAATAGGTTTAATACTACCGAGGTGAAGATGAGTGAAATAGTCGATTTAACGTTTATACTATCATAACTCAATAGATTCAGGTGTATATATAGTTTGCACCGAGAAAGATAAAAACTCTAGCAGGGGAACGATAAAAAATGATCGAGAAACAGGAAGCGATTTTACCCCCACAAGAACAGGAGAAAACGTTCATCAAAGGAATGTCGCTTCATGCCTTTGGTCAAGGTGGAGGTGCCGCTCAGGTCGATACTAAAAATGGCAAAATAGTAAGGATTAGACCACTTCACTATGACGAAAAGTATACATCTCAAGAGATTGGTCAGTGGAAGGTTGAAGCGCGCGGGAAGGTCTTCGAATCACGGCTGAGGACGTTACCGAATCCTCATGGTTTAGCCTATAAAAAACGAGTGTACTCCCCGAACAGGATCAAGTATCCGTTAAAGAGGGTTGATTGGAACCTCAATGGCGAAAGAAACCCGCAGAACCGGGGGAAGAGCAAGTTCAAGAGAATTACCTGGGATGAAGCTACAGACATAATAGCCGGTGAAATAAAAAGGATGCAGGCGGAATACGGGCCATATGCGATATATTTGCAGGGCGATGGACATGGAGAGTCGAAAATTGTTCATGCCCCTCACGGGTGTCAAACTCGAATGTTCAAGTATCTGGGCGAAGGCGAGGAAAAGGGAGAGTATACCCTGCAAGTCAGAACTCCGGACAGTTGGGAAGGATGGAAATGGGGCGCCACCCATATGTGGGGGATGTCTCCTTTTGGCACATACAGCCCGGGCACTAATGGCTTCAAGGACATTGCTGAGAACACCGATATGATTCTGTTCTGGGGGAGTGACTGGGAAACTACACCGTGGCAACTTGGCGGGCAGCACATGAGCCTGTGGGCTTATTTCTACGCGGAACTCGGGATAAAACAGGTTTTTATCAGCCCGGACTTGAACTACGCTGCCGCAGTACACGCTGATAAATGGATTCCGGTATATCCGAATACGGACACAGCGTTGCTATTGGCCATAGCCCATACCTGGATAGACGAGGGCACCTATGATAAAGATTTTATAGCCACGCATACGCATGGTTTTGATAAATTCAGATCATATGTCACCGGAGACGAAGATGGAATCCCTAAGACAGCGGAATGGGCTTCGCCACTGTGTGGTGTCCCGGTGTGGACAATAAAAGCGCTGGCAAGAGAGTGGGCATCCAAAGTAACCACGTTTGGAAGTGGGACCGGTGGCCCGCTCTGTAGAGGAACCTACTCAACTGAACCTGCCAGGATGCAGGTGGCGTGTTGCGCCATGCAGGGAATAGGGAAACCGGGAACTAACCGAACCTCCGTCTTCAGTATGCCCAGGGGTGCGGTGATGTTAAATCCCTTCACTGCTTACCGTGGGCTTGGAGAGGGAAGATGGCATCCGAAACAATTCCTTCCCAAGACCAGACTTCATGATGCCATTCTCGACGCTACCAGTGATAAACCCATGAAATTCTACAGTACCGGCTCACCCGTGATGCCAACTGAAGACCAGTTTGTGCAGTATCAGTATCCTGTTGAGGGTTGCTCTGAAATACACATGATTTGGTCTGACACGCCTTGCTGGATAACATGCTGTAATTGCGGAAATAGGATGATTGAGGCGCTCCGAAGCCCCAAAATAGAAACTGTCGTGGTCCAGCACCCGTGGATGGAGAACGATACTCTTTACGCAGATATAATTTTACCCACCTGTACCAAATTCGAGACAGAGGATATTATGATAGGCACTGACTCATTCTGCCAGACCGTTTACCCGGAAGGAAAGTGCATCGAATCAATCGGAGAGTCCAAGAGTGATTACGAAGCAGTCGGCGAAGTAGCCAGGAAACTCGGTATATACGACCAATATACGGAAGGCAAGACTGTCGAGGAATGGATAAAGATTGGTTATGATAGTTGCGGTATCAAGGATTTTATCAGTTGGGAAGAACTGAATGAGAAGGGATTTTACTGTATTCCTCCGGCTGAGGGCTGGGAGAACGACCCCACCCCCCGGATAAATTTCTATCGAGACCCCGAGACGTATCCCCTGAAAACGCCCACCGGTAAAATAGAGTTTGAGGCTACAGGCTTACTGGAGAACTTCCCCGATGATGCAGAGAGACCGCCAGTGCCGCACTGGATTCCGTTCGGTAAGACCCATCAGGAAAGCCGTTTACATCCCAGGGCCGGGGAATTTCCGTTGCTCCTCGTTTCGAACCACGGGAGATGGAGGCAGCATGCCCAGCTCGACGATGTATCGTGGTTCAGGGAAATCCAGACCTGCAAAGTCAAAGGACCGGATGGATACATGTACGAGCCTGTCTGGCTCAATCCGGTAGACGCGGCTCAACGTAATATAGAAAGCGGGGATGTGATTAAGATGTTCAACGAGCGAGGCATTGTCCTCGGCGGTGCCTATGTGACCGAGAGGATAATGCCCGGAGCCGTCTACCAGGACCACGGGGCCAGGGCCGACCTCATATCTGACCGGATTGATCGGGGCGGCAACAATAACCTGATTTCTCCCGAAAAGACAACATCGCCAAACACCCAGGGCCAGGTAGCCAGTGGTTTCCTTGTTCAGGTTGAGAAGGTTAGCCTAGAACAACTGGGTGCATGGATGAAGCAGTACCCCGAAGCATTCCAGAGGGAATACGACCCGGCTTCCGGTCTGCGCTTCGATGCCTGGGTTGAAAGGGAGACGCAAGAGTAAATATGGTAGCACAGTCAGGCAGAGGACAGCCACAGATAATAACATCGCCAGACAGTAAATTGCAGACGCTTCACCATAAGATGTCTGTCAACCGTTTTGGGCATAGAGTTGTTGAAGGAGCGGTACGGAATATTAGCTCCGAGTCGAACGTAAGCGCCGAGATAAAGGCAGAGTATTATGGCGCTACCGGAAGACTAATTGGCACCGAAGTGGATATTTTGAGACGCCTGGAACCAGGTAAAACCGGTGCCTTTGAAGTTGTGTATTCGGGAGAGCAACGCGCGGATATCAAATATTACATAATTGTATCCTTGCAGCAAATATAAAAGGGATTTTGGCTTTGGATCTGAATGATAGAGGTTTCAAGATTATTTTCCCATCCGCTGGTGATAAAAATGGAAGCTAAAACGAATCCCAAAACGAAACAAAGGCACGACGAGAAAGTAGTAAAGTCCACGTGCCGCATGTGTCACGGCGTATGTGGTGTTCTGGTGCACATCCGGGATGGCAGAGTGGCTGAGATTACCGGCGACCCGGACTGTCCTACTTCCTGCGGTTATATTTGCCCGAAAGGCAGGGCATCGGTGGAGCTGCTGTATCATCCTGACCGTCTTAAATTTCCCCTCAAAAGAATGGGGGCGCGGGGGGAGAACAAGTGGCAGAGAATCAGCTGGGACGAGGCTCTGGACACTATCGCGGAGAGGCTCCTTAAATTTAAAAAAGAGTTCGGCGCCGAATCAGTAGCGACAATTATCGGCACGGGGCGACCTCACCTTCCTCTATATATGAGGTTTTCTAACTGTTTCGGCACTCCCAATCACCTCAGTATCATTAACAACTGTTATGTCCCCAGGATAGCCGCGGCACGCATGACCAGCGGCAAATTCCACGTTTGTGATTACTACGGATTCGGGGGGGTGTACCCCAAATGCGTGTTGAACTGGGGCTGCAACATCGCGGGGTCGGGTGCCGCCGATGGCATGTGCGGTTATCAGGTTACCCGAACGGTGAAAAACGGCGCCAAATTGATAGTTATCGACCCGAGGAAGACCGATTTGGCCGCCCGGGCCGACCACTGGTTGCAGATTCGCCCGGGCACCGACGACGCCCTGGCGCTGGGTATGCTCCAGGTGATAATTAATGAGAAGCTCTACGATAAGGATTTCGTGGCCAGGTGGACTATCGGTTTTAATGAGCTTGCGGAAAGAGTCGAGGAATATTCTCCGGAAAAGGTCTCGGAAATTACCTGGATTCCTGCGGAAGCTATCAGGGCGGCGGCCCGGCTGTATGCCACCACCAAACCGGCCTGCATACAATGGGGCAACGCCATTGACCAGAATATAAACACCCTCCAGACGGCTCGCGCTGTTCATTGCCTTTCGGCTATCACAGGCAATCTGGACGTTCCCGGCGGCGATATTTTCCTGGTGCCGCCGGCCGGTATCAAGACACATAGCGTACACGGTAATCAGAGCCTCCCGTTGCATGAAAGGATTACACCCGAGATAAAGTCGAAGATGATTGGCCGCGGCAAATATAAAGTCCTGGATAACTCCGTTATTCACCCGCGCCATTTGCTCGACGCCATTATGTCCGGGCAGCCGTATCCCGTCAAAGCCCTGTTCGTGATGGGTAGTAATACCCTGCTCAATCAGACCGACCCCGTCAGGACAGCCCAGGCATTCAAGAAGGTCGATTTCACGGTGGTGACCGACCTGTTCATGACCCCTACCGCTCAGCTGGCGGATATCTTGCTCCCGGCATCAAGCTGGCTGGAAAATGACGAAGTAGCGGACATACATATGGGATGGTGTGTTCTTATCAGGCAGAAGGTGGCCGAGGTAGGGGAGTGCCGTGATGATAAGCAAATCCTGTTTGATTTAGCCCGCAGATTGGGCATGAGTGATGATTTCCCCTGGAAGGATGTCAGGGAGTTTTCCGACTGGTCGCTGCAGGGTGCCGGCCTGACTTTCGAGGAATTCAGGGGCCTGGGGATACTGACGGGTAAGATGCGGTACAGGAAGTATGAGCAGGAAGGTTTCGCCACGCCTTCCGGCAAGGTCGAGCTGCGCTGCTCCACCCTCGAGTCGATGGGTTACGACCCGCTGCCTTATTATGTTGAGCCGCCGGAGAGTCCTTACTCAACGCCAGATTTGTTCAAGGACTATCCCCTGATTATCACTACTGGGGGTAGAATCCAGGGTTACTTCTGTTCCGAAGGCCGGCAGATAGAATCGTTACGCAAGCTTAACCCCTACCCCATAATGGAAATCCACCCCGATACCGCCAGCGGCTTGGGTATAGAGTCCGGAGACTGGGTCTGGATTGAAAGCCCCCGGGGAAGGATTAAGCAGAGGGCGCAATTAACGGAAGGGATTCACCCCGGCGTCGTTCACGCCCAGCATGGCTGGTGGTTTCCGGAGAAAGAACCGCCGGAATACGGCTTCACGGAATCGAACGTGAATGTGTTAGCGGCGGATATGCCCTGTGACCCTCACACCGGTTCTGAATCGCTCAGGGCATTTCTGTGCAAGGTGTATAAAGCCTAGTACAGCCCTTACAAGCCCGTCAAAGAGGCCGGTATAAAAGAAGAAACAGGTTGGTGAATGTGGTGTTTCTCACGCAAATTAACGATTTGTTTAATTCAGTAAAGAGGTTTCCCGAGAGCGAATGGGGTGGGGGTATTAATATGCAAGCCAAGAATAACGGCTATATTTACCTGGAAAATGTTACATCTTCACATGCAGACCAATGCGGCTTACAATTATACCGGGGTACAGCCGATTATCATATTGGAGAAGTGAGCTGCAATACCGTCGGAGCCCGTGTCTCCACAGTGGGTTTTGATATACGGCGACTGCAGGATAGGGTGCTATACCATGCTAACGGAATGAATCTTGATATGGAGACACTCAAGCTACCATTTCGCAAACATAGGGGTGTTATCTATTTAATGCGTGTATCTTGAAATCATAATCATGGCGTTCGGTTGAAGGTTCGAATCCCCCGGCCCACCTCGAACGGTAACCTACCCCAACAAAACCGCTCGTTTTTCTATCTGGGTGTCAGCACCTATCTATTCTACAAGACCTGTCTCTTGTAACATGCGTACGAGTATGATATTATATTATAAGTATGATATTTCATACCTATCATACTTATTTAGTGACAACGGGAGAGTAAAATGATGCACTCGCATTTTATGGGAGAAGCCATCCCCAAGTTTTACGGCGCCACCACCATCGGCGAACGAGGCCAGATAGTAATCCCGGCCGACGCTCGTAAAGACCTGAACCTGTCCCATTCCACCAAGGTCATGGTATTCGGCGCTCCAATGGGAGAAGGCTTGCTAATCGTCAAGGCTGACTCCGTCGCCGAGATGCTGTCCCACGCCTCCAAGATGCTGAGCGGCGTCGAGGAAGTGTTGAAATCCAGCACGGATGACTCTGCCTGAACCCACTGGCTTTTCCCAATAATCATTTAAGGAGTAACATTTCTATGACTTGGCTTACAAAAATCGCATTAAAGAAACGATGGTTGACATTTCTCATCGTAGCATTGATTACCGGGGCATCCATATGGTCTACATTGACTCTCCAAATGGAGTTAATACCGAATATCGAACTACCAGTGACAAGCGTTATCACCGTATACCCTCAGGCGAAGCCAGAAAAGGTGATGAATGATGTCACCGTGCATGTTGAAAGTGCTATATCTAATATTGACGGACTGGACCAGCTTATCTCGACAGCCGCGGAAGGCACCACCTTTACCCTCGCCATGTTTGAATATGGCACCGACATGGATAAGGTAAATGGCACCATATATCAAAACCTTGCCAAACTTGACCTGCCGCCTGAGGTACGCGGGCTCCCGGCAACCATGCCCCAGTTGAAAGAAAACCCCCAGCTCTACGCAATAGATATAAATATGATGCCGGTGGTTATGGTCAGCCTTACCGGAGACATGCTACCCAGCCAGCTGGAAGAGATAGCTATTACCAACATCATACCCAGGTTAGAGACCATCGAGGGTGTTTATCATGTCGGTGTTGACGGGGGCAGCAACAAACAAGCCCTGGTAAACCTCGACGCAGAGAAGATGAATGCAGCCGGTGTATCCATATCTCAGGTAGCTGCTATCATTGCCGGCAAGGAATACGGCTCCCTGAACCAGCTGGAAAACGCAACCTTTGAAACCGATACCTTGAAATTGAGTGATATTGCCGAGGTGAATCTCGGAATGCCACCGGGGACGTCGGTTAGCCGCGCCAACGGTCAAACAAGCGTTACGGTCAGTGTGATGAAGGAAGCCGAGGCCAACACCGTCACCGTAGCCAATGCCGTGATAGACGAGCTCGAGAGTATAGAAACGACCCTGGGAAATAATGTGCGACTGATTACCGTAATGGACCAGTCGGAATATATCGAGACCAGTATCGGTGACCTTGCACGCAACGCCCTTATCGGTTTCGTTCTCGCGGTCATCGTTGTCTTTTTCTTCCTGATGGCTTTCCGCGCTTCTCTGGTTACCGCCATCTCAATCCCGTTAAGTCTGCTGGTCAGCTTCCTGGCCATGAGATTTTTAGGCATCACGATTAACCTGCTGACTCTGAGCGCCGTGGCCATTGTCGTCGGGCGTGTTATCGATAATAGTATAGTAGTCCTCGAAGTCATATACCGGAGGATGCAGCAGGGCGAAGCTTTCGGGGAAGCCGCTCTTAACGGTGTCAGGGAAGTGGCCGCACCCATTACCTCGTCTACGCTGGCCACGGTTGTCATCTTTATCCCGATTGCCTTTGTGGGTGGAATAGTCGGCGAGATGTTTATGCCGTTCGCCATTACCATGACCATCGCGTTAATCGCTTCTCTTATTGTGGCGCTGATGGTTATACCGCCGCTCTCCAACTTCACCGTTTCCCGAAAAGGGGTGGCTAAAGAAAAACATACCTGGTATCAACGAGCCTATATTCCCACATTAAAGTGGTCACTCAAGCACAGGGCGGCGACGCTGATTATCGCTGTGTTGCTATTCTTCGGCAGTTTCTCTCTGGTTCCCATCATCGGTACAGCTTTTATACCGCAGATGAGTGAAAAGATGCTAACGGTAGATATCGAGTTGCCACGAGGGACCGACCTGGCAACTACAGAAGAGGCAGCCATAAAGTTGGAGCATGTCATCGGCGAGAACCCTGACGTAAAAGTGTATCAGACCAGCGCCGGTACCTCCAGTTCACTAATGGGCAGTTTCAGCTCCCTGATGGGCGGAGGCGGCAGCACGGCCAGTATCACGGTTATATTGGACCAGGAAGTCGACCTGGAACAACAAGCCGCCGATATACGCTCGAATCTTGAAGGAATGGTAGAAGGAAGCTCCGTCACCGTAACTACGGGCAACCCGATGGCCGGCGGTATGATGGGCTCCAGCCTCGATGTCTCTATCCGCGGTGATAATTACGAGGACATAGCCAGCACCGGCCGGTTACTATTCGATGAACTGCAGGATGTAAGCGGGTTGGCCGAACTCGGTTTGGCACTGTCCGAAATGGAGGCCAAGCTCGATATTGTTCCGGATCCGGCGAAAATGATGGCCTCCGGGCTATCCATGGAGAAGCTACAGCAAATTAGCCAGGAATTCATGCTGATGACGATGGGAAACACCGTATCCCGGGTGAACATCGATGGTGAAACCTACGAAGTCTTTGTTAATGGCATAGCTCGGGACTTGAATAGCGAGGAGACAGCGAAGGAGCTTATGGTCGGTTGGCCCGAATCAGTGGCCCTGGGCGATATCGCCACCGTGACGCTCGGAGAACAGCAAATAAACATCCAGCGTGTTAACGAGAAGCTGGCAGTAAGCATCACCGGCATTATCACCGCTGAAGACATAGGGTCAGTTAACCGGGCCGTACAGCAGAAAATCGATGCACTGCCCCTGCCCACCGGGGTAGAGGTCACCATGGGCGGTGTGATGGAGATGATGCAGGAGTCATTTTCTGGTATGTTCATCGCAATTATCGTGGCTATCCTGCTGGCTTATGCGGTAATAGCCGTTACCTTCCGCTCATTCCTGAAACCGATCATTATAATGGTGAGCCTGCCACTGGCATCCATCGGCGCCCTGGTAGGCCTGCTCCTGGCCGGACAACCGCTGGGAGTTTCGGCGCTGATGGGCGTATTGATGCTGGTAGGTATTGTCCTGACCAATGCCATCGTACTAATAGACCTGGTGGAAAAGCTGCGCAAGAAAGGGATGGATACCTATGACGCTCTGGTAGAGTCGGGGCGGACAAGAATGCGACCGATTCTCATGACGGCATTAACGACAATGATTGCAATGTTGCCGATAGCTGTTGGTCTCGGCGAAGGGACGGTATTGTCCGCAGAACTTGCTATAGTTGTCATCGGTGGACTGTTCAGTTCGACATTGCTGACACTGCTGGTTATCCCGGCAATTTACAGTCTTTTCAGCGGCACACGTCGAAAGGTTCTAACAGGCTTAACGTAACTTAACTAAAAGTTAAGGGAATAAATAAACGTACTTCTGTATAATGGGAAAAGCCGCTAGAATTTGCAGGGTGTCTCATAAACTGCTGAACTCCCGGTAACCTTAAGCATTACCGTTAACCCGTGCATAGGCCTCAATGATATGATGTTTTTTATTTTTCTCATCTCCTCTTCCTATCCCCGGGGGTACTTAGATATTAGCTAGTTCTTGGAATTTTACCTTTTAATTACTGCCTGAGATGGGTATCTGAAACAACTAGCCCTTGGCTACTTGAACCCTGCACCAGGCATACAAAGAATCATATACCTGAAACTGGTAGGACAGGTTCTCCTCGTCGTTGGGATAGCGTACGCTGAAGCCGACGGCAATAGCCTCCAGGCCGCGGGCAATGGGATCCTTGTCAATATCCTGCATTACATCGGCGGCGTGGACTATCTCGGCTAGACGCAGCAAGGCCTTGTCCTTCAGTTCATACTTTTGGATGATGGACTCAAAGGAGCACCGGCCTTCGTGATGGTCCAGCTCTGCCTTCCCCATACAATCGAAAGGAATAGCCCCGGTCTGCTCGGCCACAGCCATTACCTGGCTGGGGGGAGCAAAGATAAACACGGCTTCATTATCAACGAACCTCTTGATAAGCCAGGGACAGGCCACGCGGTCAACGTGGACATGTGAACGGGTAATCCATTTCATAGTATTTACCTCCTCCGAATTGTTAATTAAGTTCTTCGTCAGTCAGAGAACTCTGCTTGCTTTGTCGACTGAAAAACTCCAAAACCTACCACTTGCCAAGTTCTTGCAGGACCTTGACCACCCGCCACGTCTCGGCGCTGACGGCAGTACCACCCATGACGACAGCCACAGATACCGCCTCCAGCACTTCGTCTTTAGTTGCTCCAGCGGCGATTGCGTCCTTCGTCTGTCCCTGAACGCAGCGGGTACAGCCCGATTGGAGTCCGCAGGCCAGGGCGATAAGCCGCTTTGCTTTGAGACTGAGTGCCCCGTCCTGGTAGACCCCTTTGCGGAAGGTGGTATAGGCGGCCATTACCGGCAGTCCCCGGTCAAACTCGTCCCTTAACTTACCCGTCTCTGTGTAATAGTCCAGCTGGTTATCCATATAAGTATCCTCCCTAATGTATTTCCGGGATGCGTTCCGGGAAAATCTAAAATTTAAATGTAACAGTTGTTACATAGTATAATGTTATGCTAGAATGGCTGTCAAGAGGTTTTATAAATGGATTGGTTATTATTCACCTACTGGCTGCCGGCTGAGCCTTCCCGCAAAAGGGTTTTTATCTGGAGGCAGTTAAAGAAGCTCGGTGCTCTATCGGTGGAGGGAGCAGGCTGGCTTCTACCTAAAGCAGAACCGTTCGCGACAAAAATCAAGGATATCCTTAATTCTGTAGAGGAGATGGAAGGCACGGCAAACCTGTATATAGTAGCCGACTTCAGTGAAACGCAGGAGCAGCGGGCTATTGCCAGGTTTAAACAGAAAAGGGAGCGGGAGTATGCCGAGATAATCAAGGAATGTCACAAGATGTTACATCATATAGAGAGAGAGCGCCAGCAGCAAGAAATTAACTTTGAAGAAGTACAGGAACTGGAGGGTGACCTGGGAAAGATTAACCGCTGGCTTTCCGAAGCCAAAGAACGTGACTTCTGGGATATTGCCGCGCGAGAAGAGGTGCAAAAGCTGATAAATGAGGCTGAAACAGGCCTGAATATATTCACACAAGAAACTTATGAAAGGATACAGAATCTCGGTCCGGAAAATGGCACAAATGCCGGAGTTTAACAATGGAGAGACTTAATTGAAACTGAGAATCTCACCATTCATCCTCCTCTGTATTATGGGCGGGCTGGCCATTTTCAGCTCCACGATGTCTAAAAGCCCGGTGCTGCCCCTCTTTATCCGCGCCCTTGACGTGCCTATGGGCACGGTTGGTTTTATCGCCGCCGCTTCTACAGTGGTCGGCATCGTCGTTAGCCTGCCGGCGGGCATACTTTCCGATATGATCGGCCGGCGGCGGGTTATCCTCATTGCCGCCATTGTTTTCGCCAGCGCCCCGTTTTTATACCTGCTGGTAACCCAGCCCTGGCACCTGGTGCTGGTGCGTATCTATCACGGATTTGCCACGGCCATTCTCGGTCCGGTAGCTATGGCGGCTGTGGCTGATACCTTTGATGAAAGACGCGGCGAACGTATGGCCTGGTATTCTTCAGCCACCATGGTGGGGCGTTTTCTGGCTCCTTTCGTTGGGGGAGCGCTGATTTTCGGGGACGACTTCCGGTGGGTTTACCTGGTTACAGGCATCATCGGCACTCTATCGCTTATCGCCGCTCTCAGACTGCCCCACCCGGCCACCGCCCATGTTTTAGCCGGGGAGCTGGTAAAAAAGGAACGCCGCGAGATAAAACGGGACATAATTGCCATCCTGACCCACCACGGTATCATAACCACCAGCGTGGTTGAGGCGGTGGAGTACTTTGCTTTCGGCTGCATGGAGGTGTTTTTACCCATTTACCTCAATGAGCAAGCCGGATTCACGCCTCTTAGCATCGGCCTGCTTTTCACCATCCAGATTGTAGTAGCTACCCTGGCTAAGCCGTGGATGGGGCGTCTTTCCGACCGCTACGGACGGGTGCCGACCATCATTGTAGGTCTGCTTTTTGGAGCGGTAAGTATTACATTGATAACCTGGTATGATAATTACCTGATAATGGCCGTACTCATCGGGCTTTTTGGCCTGGGGCTGGCTACGGTTACCGCCTCCAGCGCCGCTCTGGTGGCTGATTTAGCCAAAGATTCCAGTTACGGCGGGGCGCTTGGAATTCTATCAAGCGTAATGGACATCGGCCATTCCACGGGGCCGATGGCCGGCGGACTGCTGATAGCCGCTTATGACTACAAAACAACTTTCGGCATAATCGGCGGGATTTTAGTCTTCACCAGCCTGGCCTTCGGTCTGATTATGCGCCAGATATCCAGGAGTAAAAGCTCACCTAACTAGTTGGTTACCCGAGTAACAAATTACGGATTGTTAAACGGGGTAACATGTTAGTATTTTGTTGGATCATAATACCTTGGAATGTGTGATATTGTGTAAATCGTCAGCGATCTTGCCAGTAAAAGAATGGCGGCCACTGCCCCAGCACTAACTGCAATCCCAGCCGCTCCTGCTGGTGTGCTTAACGGATTACCGAGGATTCGAATATTTTTCCATTGGTTCCAGACCTTTTCCCGGCTGCCCACGGCGTATTCTAACCTTATCTGACCGCGGTATATCCCAGTAGTCAAGGGCCGGTCGCCGAATTTAAGTGCCTCCCTGGCATCTATCGTTATTTCCCGCCTGTAGCTTTCACCTGCCATCATATGGAAATTGCCCAGGGCTTCACTTTGAGCTAGGATGACCTGTTCCGCAAAGGTTATTAATACAGATACCTTCTGTAAGGTTACATCCCTAGCGACATCGAAAATCTGGAGGTCTATCGTCAACTCTCTCTCCAGGTCGATGACTATGGTCTCTGCTTCTGAGATATCGTCACCATTCATCGTTACTCGGAGGGAAAAGTCGTCGTTTGCCTGGACCGTGGATTTCACTGCCAGAATCAGCGTAAATGCTAACAATGCGAATGCCATCCACTCAATGATGTTTCTTGTCATCATGTTTATGCTAATTATGCACTACTTTTTTGAACCTCGACATGAACTGCTGGTGATTCTGGCTCGCTTTATCTTTTACATCTGAACGGAATAATAAAAATGACGAAATGTTCATTTAACTCGTTCTTTTTTGATTTTACTGTTGCCCATTCTTAGATTGTCCAAAACAATATCTGTGCATGCTTATGTATACCTGCATTTAATACATGAAATAATTTGACGTATTTAAAATTTCCGTGATATAATTCGGTTCTCCTTCTCATTTCCGGTGAGGTATTTGCTTTGAACCAGATAACCATCATTTGGCCAACCATCCTCAAAGAGTGGAAAGCGCAAACCATGGATACCGGCCATATTTACAAATACCTTGGAGATGCGGCCCGAAGCGCGGCCCTGGCCTGGATAGTCTACCAGAGCGGCGCCCTGGAAACCCTGGCTTTCGTGGCGGTAGGGGTGGCGTTGATATCCATCTGGACGGGTATCCTGACTCTGGGCGGTTGGTCTCTTGAAAGCGAACTCTACGGGAAAACTCTGGATTTTACCTTGATCTCCCGCTCACCGATATCCATCATCCTGTTCAGCAAGAACCTGGCCCAGGCTTTGTATGAGATACCTACCGGCGTGGTCTCTTTTGTCACGGCACTCCTGGTGGTACGTGAAATACCTCAAATTGCCAATGTCGCTTCACTGTCCTTTTCGCTTGTCCTGGCTCTAGGGGGAATGGTCGTAATCGGCTTTTTCTTTTCGGCACTGGTAGTCCTGGTAGGCGGGAGGGCAGGGTTTTTTATGGGTATCATGCCGTTTGTCGCCGTGCTGAGCGGGTTTATCTTACCGGTGTGGCAACTACCGGTAGGACTGGAGGTGCTGGCACGTTTAATACCTTCATCCTGGGCCATGGATGCCGTTTGGGTTTCTATCGGTGGTATCGAATCATGGTGGGTGGTGGTGCAGAGCTGGGGTATAAGTATCCTGGTATCAGCTGGCTGGTTCATCGCAACTTACTACATTTGTGTAGCGGTTGAAAAGAGAATTAGAATTACGGGGACGCTGAGCGCCTACTGATACAGTATCGAGAAACTGATGTATAACTTTATTATTCAATCATATTCAACGTACAAGGGGCTTTTCTACTGGCTTAACTGGCCGGGGTATATTTCGGGAGTACTCTTACAGCCCTTTGCTACGGTTATCATGTTCGCCGTCCTGGGCAGGTTTACCAGCAACCCGGATATCGTGAGGGCCTATGCCCTCGGTATCGCGGTAATGGGTATGGCTTTTATTCTCATCGGCGGGATAACCCAGTCCTATTCCCGGGAGAGGGGACTGGGAGCAACCCAGTTTATCTTCGTTTCCACGGCTAATCGGCTGGTAAATTTCCTGGCCCGGATGGTGCTGCATTATCCTAATGCCGCGCTCTCTTTTATCTGCGGGCTACTAGCGGCCTGGATTATTCTGGAACTTGACTTTGGGACCGTAGCCTGGAACGGCTTTCTAATAGCAGCCCTGGTCCTTATTTTTTCATTGACGGCATTCGGCCAGCTCCTGGGAGTGCTCTCGGTTGCCGTCCGCGATTGGATAGGCATCCAGGGCATAGCCAACGGTTTGCTCCTGATATTAAGCGGCGCAATCATCCCGGTGACGGCGTTTCCCGGCTTTATTCAGGAATTCGCCAGGTTATTACCCGTAACCAATGGACTGTTCGCGCTAAAAGCAGCTTTTACCGGAGCGGCCTTTTCCGCCATCTCCGGGGATATCCTCCGGGAGGGAATCACCGGTCTGGCCTACCTGGCCATCGCCTACACCGGATTCCGGGTTTTCGAAGCATGGGTCAAACGGACCGGTACCCTGGAACGAGATGCGATATAAATTATCCAGGCGTCAGGAGTGAACCAGAATGGAAACCGTAATTGAATGCACCAACGTCAAACGCACCTTTGTCTCGAGGACCTTGCTGGGGAAAAAGCAGGAGACCCACGCGCTTAACGGACTCGATTTCAGTGTGCCGCAAGGTATCGTCTTCGGCCTGCTGGGCCCTAACGGCTCCGGCAAGACGACCACTATCCGTATACTCTCCACGTTACTGACGCCTACATCCGGGCAGGCGAAGGTGCTGGGTTTTGATGTGGTCAGGGAGTCGGGGAAGGTCAGGGGACGCATCGGACTTATTCTCGGCGGTGAGCGGGGACTTTACGGCCGGCTCACCGGTGTTGAGAATTTAAAGTACTTCGCAGCTCTCAACCACCTCAGCCGCGAAGTCTCGCGGAAACGCGTCGAAGAAATAATCGATCTCGTCGGACTGGCGGAGGCCGGTAACCGGCCCGTCGAACAGTATTCCCGGGGGATGCGGCAGCGACTTCATATCGCGCGGGGGCTGCTCACCGACCCCGAAGTGCTGTTCATGGACGAGCCGACCATCGGCCTGGACCCGGCCGGGGCGCAGGAGCTCCGGCAGCTGATACCTGCGATGGTGCAGCGGGGCAAGACCATCCTTCTCACGACACACTATATGTCTGAAGCTGACGAGTTGAGCTCACAGGTAGCCATCATCAACCGGGGGCAAATCATTGCCATGGGCACGCCCTCGGTAATCAAGCGGAGCTTCAGCAAGATTGCCGTATGCGAGGTTATCTGCCGGCAGAGCCTGGTCGATGCTGCGGAGGCCGTCAGAGCCGTTTCGGGTATCCAGCGTGTTATTTCAAGCTCTGACGGACCATTCCTGAGACTCACCATTCACGTCCATCCCGGGACTGAGATTAAGGCAGGTGTGGTGGAGATACTCGGTGAGGACAATGTCGAGTCCATCGTCATGAGGGACCCCACTCTGGAAGAAGCCTATTTGAGTATCATCAAGTGATTGTTAGAGCACCGGTTGTGTGTATCTGATCGCGAGTCGGGAGAGATGCCTTCTTTAGAGCTAGTAGTTCGAAAAATTTTTCATGACGATTTAGTTTATCGTTGCACTAAACCTGACTAATGTGCAATCTCACCCAGTTTAATAAATATATAAGGCGAGTTCTAAAAAATTGCTAAAAATTGTTCCTTTATTGAACATTCTGACGAAATACCAATTGACAAAATTAGTTATGTATACTGTACTCTGCAGACTATAATTGAAATCGGATAGAATCCTGGGTTCGTCTTGGGGAGCCGGTAATAATGAAAAGGGCGCCGGGCTCTTTACTATGTGGCAGTTACCGGTGTCTTTTTATTTTGAGTTAGTTTTTCTCAAGTGAAGAAGGGGCGAGCGTAATCAAAGTCAGCCGAAGGTTTTTAGTCAGCCTGCTTTGTTGCATCGTCTTCTTTGTTTTACCACTAATAGCCTGTACTACGGGCGCAAACAGAATTAATCCTCCTCCGTCCCAGAGTGTCAGCGGACTTGTCGAAAAGCTGACTCTCGACGACTTAGCCGCCAGAGCCAATTTAGTTTTACTTGCCGAGGTAGTTGATATCACGTACCAAAAAGAGGTTAACGACAGCATTTATACGCTGGTTACCTTTTCTGTTGAGCAAATATTTAAAGGCGAGACTGCAAATGAGGTGGTCATTAGAGTTCCCGGCGGCAAGATTGATGGGCAAGTACAGGTAGTAGAAGATGCTCCCGGCTTCCAGTTAGGCGAGAGAGCGGTGGTTTTCTTAGAAAAGGGTGACGGAATTTTCCGTGCCGTTGGTGGGTTTCAGGGGAAGTTCACTATTGATAAAAACAATATGGTCGGCAATATGCTGCTGCAAGAGTTTGTCGAGCAGGTCAAGAATGCCGTAGCCAAACAATGAGCAGGTGTAGCATGAAGATATTTCGCGGGGTAATTATTTCTGTACTCCTCATAGTTATCAGTTCTATATTGCCGCCGGCCTTCACCACACACATAGTCCAAGCCGATACGGGTGAATTCGGGCTTGAGGAGCTTTCTAATGGTGCCGACTCCGTTATAGTTGGCACGGTTGTTGAACGCAGCAGCTACTGGAATGATGAGCATACCGGGATTTACACCTCGGTGGTTCTCTCCGTGGAGGAAAGGTTTAAGGGCACAGCGAGCCAGGACAAAATTATTATCACTTTCCCTGGAGGAGAGGCTGAGGGGATAGGGGAGTGGGTATCCGAAATGCCCAGCTTCGACCAGGGCGAGAAAGCAGTTGTTTTTCTGAAGAAGCTTCCGGAAGAGCAGCTTCCTTGAGGCAATGCTCAGCTCCAGCGAGCCTGCCGATGCCAACAAGACATAGGAACAAGAGGAATAACTACAAGATTGTCAGCAAACATTTCGCTTTTAAGGTGTCTTTCTCTTCTGGTATTTATATCACACTGAGTATCGAATTATTAAATCGTTGTTTCTAAAATAGCTAGCATAACGAGCACAGGCCGTAAAAACTTAAAATTCACTCTGACCGGGAATTCAGCATTTCCTCAAGTTAAATTAACAAAATCTTTAGAAATTCATCAGGAATATTTATGTTATTTTTACCTAAACGGTATCATCATGGTTAAGCGTATATCAATAATTATAGAAATAGCCATTAGGGATTCACGAGGGCTGGGAGGAAATTGTTGTGGTTTGGCTATTAAAACGGGAAAGGCGTTTATTTACAGGCCTCTTTGTGGCGGCCGCCATTGGCGTGGCGTTCTGCCTGATTGCCCATTTCGGTTTGCTCCACGGAATCCAGCTACAGACCGGTGACAGCCTTTTCAAAGCGGCAAACTTAAATCCGCAAACAGGCCCGGAAAAGGATATTGTTATTGTTGGCATTGATGATAGAAGTCTGGAGCAACTGGGTAATTTCTCGTCATGGCCAAGGTCCTACCACGCACAACTGGTTGACGTATTAGCTGAAGCCGGGGCAAGAGTAATCGTTTTTGATGTTCTTTTTTCCGAACCGGCTCCGGACGATGAAGAACTGGCAGCATCTATCGGAAATGCCGGAAACGTAATATTGCCTTTTATATATACCATTGCCTCGCATAAATCCACCGCGATAGGGCAGACAACTACACTGGAGAATGCAATAAGGCCTCTGGGGACCCTTGAGGAAAGTGCCCTTACCGTCGGTCATGCCAACGTACTTCCCGACGAAGACGGAATAGTAAGAAGGCTGCCCCTTGTTGTCAAAGACAACGAGAAATATGAACCATCATTGGCTTTAACCACCATCGCCGGGTATCTCCGGCGCTCACAGGCTATCGAGTCTCCTGTCAGGGACAACTCTCTACCCTTTGCCGGCAGAACGATTTCGCTCGATGATTCCGGCAACATGCTTATCAACTACATAGGCGATTCGGGAGATCCGCTGAATTTTGAGACTATTTCCTATGTAGATGCACTGAGGAGCAATAGCCTGCCGGCTACCTTCCAGGATAAAATCGTGGTAATCGGTGTAACGGCGACCGGACTTGGTGATACATTCTGGACACCGATGGGTCACATGATGAACGGCGTTGAGCTGCATGTCATCGCCATGCATACTATTCTGTCCGGCAATTTCCTGAAGCTGGCTCCCTCTACCGTAACTATCGCGGTAATATTATTATTAGCCATTCTTTGTGGCCTGGCCGTGTTACGCTTCCGCGTACTCTGGGCCACGCTGTCGACTGTATTTCTTTTTATTATCTATTATATCGCCGCTTTCTTTTTCTTTGATAACGGTATCATGTTGAATATGTTGCATCCGCCTGTGGCCGTTGCAGGTACTTTTGTGGGTATGAATATTTACAACGTTATGTACGAACGCTCTGAGAAAATGGAGATAACCAGGACCTTCGGCCGCTATGTCTCCCCACCGGTGGTGGATAAAATCCTGACAACCTTAAGAGAAGAAGATTTGAAGTTGGGAGGAACAGCGCATGAAATCACGGTGCTGTTTGTTGACGCCCGACATTTTACCAGTCTTTCGGAGAATATACGTTCGGAAGTAGTGGTTGACGTATTAAATACCTACATGACCGTGATTATCGAAAGTGTCCTCAAATACGAAGGTATAATTACTAATTTCGGCGGCGATAGCATTATGGCGGTCTGGAACGCACCGCTGGAGTCAGAAGAGCACGCCATATTAGCAACCAGAGCGGCGATAAATGCCCAGCGCGCTATTATCGAGCTGCAAAATGAAGCCGCCACCCTGATGAAGATGGATTTTGGTATCAGCGTAAATACCGGTGAAGCTGTGGTGGGTAATATGGGATCCAAAGACCGACTTGAATACTCGGCGATCGGTGACGCCGTGAATATTGCCGCCAGGTTAGCCGGTGCTGTGCCTGGAGGAAAGATATGGATAGGCGCAAGTACCTATGAAAAGATAAAGGGCCATATCTCGGCAAAGCAGCTGGAATCGCTAGTGGTAAAGGGAAGGCATGAGCCTGTTCAAGTATACGAAATACTGGATATCCAGAATTGTAAGATAGATGAAACTGAAGATTTAAATAAATTTCTCAAAGGCAAGCGTAACAAATCATGAAGGCTGTGTGTAATAAAGTAGGAGGGCAGAAAAAGTCTCAGGCAACCGCTGCGGTTAAAATCTATGACTTGTCTGAGATTGCGAGTTTAGTGGATAAAGCCGCTGATGGTGATTTCGAAGCCTTTGGACATCTGTACAGTATATATCTCGACCGGATTTACCGGTATGCTTTTTACCAGGTTAAAGATAAGATGACAGCTGAAGACATAGCGGAGGAGGTATTCGTTAAAGCCTGGAAAGCAATTAGATCATGTAAGGGGAAAGGGCGGACTTTTTCAGCCTGGATTTACCGCATAGCCCATAACCATATCATTAATACCTTCCGTAATTCACAGAAATGCATATCGATGGATATGGAAAACTTAACAGAACTCAGTGACCCCGGCCTTGAAGTTGAAACGACTACGGACCAGCAGGAGTTGATAGAAGGGGTGGCCGACTTGCCTGAGAACCAGAGGCAGGTTGTGATACTGAAATTTATTGAAGGCATGGATAACCGTGAGATTGGACAAATTACTGGCAAGAGTGAGGGAGCCATAAGAATATTGCAAATGCGCGCTCTAGCTACACTAAGGCTGAAACTAGGTGGCGGGAAATATGGAACCAGAAGCTAAACTAGCTAAAATATTAGACGAGTGTCTCGCCAGGATAAGCGAGGGCAAGACGGTTGATGTCTGCGTGGCTGGAAATCCCGATATGCCAGAGCTTGAGCATCTGCTATATACCGGGCTATTTGTCAATACAGTGCCCGGGGTACGGCCTTCGGAAGAGTTCAGAAGAACAGCCAAAGGCCGTTTGATGGCCCGGCTGCATGAAGAATCTAACCGGGTGAAACGTGTAGAGGTAAAGGCGGAATGGGGCATATCATTGCTTGATGGCCTGACCGTAGCAACGCAGGGATTATGGCAGGCTGTCGCCGGAGTTAGAAAAGTCGCCATACCGGTCGCCATCGGCTTATTCCTTATCATCACAACCGCCCTGGGCGCTTCCAATTTCATCTCTCCGTCTTCCACTCTGGCCTCCGGTTGTACTTTGAGTATACTCAGCGGGACTGTTGAGATACAGTCGCCTGAGACTGATAGCATACAGCAGGGTACTGAAGGTATGACCATTGATACAGGAACCCGGGTAAAGACTGAACAGGATTCGCGTGCGTTGCTTACTTTCTTTGACGGCAGCACCCTCACCATAGAACCCGGGACTGATATTGAAATTAAGCAACTTGAACATGATGATGAAGAAACCATTACTATAGTTTTAAAACAATGGATGGGCAATACCTGGAGTCGCGTGGTAAAAATGGCAGACTCAGGTTCGCATTATGAGATACAGACACCGTCGGCCGTCGCATTGGTACGAGGCACCCGATTTCTCACCGAAGTTAACGAGGCGGGAGAAACCAGGGTACATACAACCGAAGGGCTGGTAAGCGTAAGCGCACACGGAGATGAAGTATTCGTGCCGGCTGGCCGGCAAACCACCGTGGAATCCGGGACTTCGCCATCCGAACCGATTATAGCCAGCGATCCCGAAGATAAAGAGCCTCAGGAACAGGC
>DATLAD010000065.1:0-12210 GCA_035527575.1 Dehalococcoidales bacterium | reverse complement strand
AGCAAGTCACAAGCTTGCACGAGATGCTTAAAATTACTGAAGTATTGCTGACGTGCTTCTTTATCATCTATTAATGTAACGGAATGAAACTGGCAAGCCGGTAGAATTTCGTTGTTCTCAATTTGGATAATATCATGTTTGTCACAATTGATAACAAGGTGCCTGAGGAAATCATAAAGATTGGAGTCATAACGTCGCCAATTTTCCGGCTGAGACAAGTACTTAGTGTCGGGGTTTCGTCCATCGTTCTTAGTAAGCATCCAGCAGATGCCGACTTTCAAGCTTGTGTTTTTGGTAATTAAACGTAGCAAGCCATATTTATAATAATCATTGATATCACCAAACCATTGATTTTTCAAGCCTTGACCTCGATTTCACAGAAATACCTCTTGGCATTTAGTGACAAACCTTCACCTTAGCAAATAATATGGCTAAGGTGCTAATTCGGTCAAGATATAATAAATGTGAATTGTAACGATGAAAGAGTTTTCATTTAAGGGAGGTAATCACAGTGCCATGAAGGTAATATTATTAACTATGATGGGCCTCACGCTACTCGAACCACCAAACAAAACTCGGTTTTATTCAACCCCTCTTCACCCAACAAGAACACAATTTGTTCACCATCGGTAACAAAGAAGATAAAGTGAAATCTGAAGAAGCGATTCGATTCAAAATAGTGGGTCGCGATATTTACCCGGAGTAACCGTTACTTGCTTAGTTCTGCACGTTCGTTTGATATTAAGTGTTTAGGGAAGGACAAATGATAAACTGGATGTGGCTTCTATCAATTGCAATTATCGCATAATCACATGAGCCAAGATGATAATTGGACGCACCTGAATAATTCGATTTTGTTCTTGACTCCCAGCTTACGATATATGTTCTTGATGTGCGTATGCACCGTTAGCTTGCTGATATAGAGCTCTTCCGCTATCTCGCCGTAAGACATACCCGCGATAATGCAGTAAACAATATCTATCTCTCTCCGGCTAAGGCGGAATCTTGCCTGCAGGGCAGCTTCTAGTCTCTTTTTGTTGGTCAAATCAGATAGAGTAACCAGGAAGTGAGGTAACGTGATTAATCGGTCAGCTTTCCATATGAGTGAACATTCTATTCGGAACCGTTTGCCGTTGTCCGTGAAGATTATCCTTTCTTTTGGCCACAGTGCAAGCCGTTCCTCGGCTTTTAGCAGATTAAGAAGGTCACAGCAATCACTGATGATGCAGGACGGGATAGGGAATTCGCCTTTTTCAAGGTCAAGCGAACTAGGCTGTATTCTGCTGAACAGATATAGACAGATTTCCCGTGATTTTGTGTCGGAGTAGATAGG
Source organism: Dehalococcoidales bacterium (assembly GCA_035527575.1). GTDB lineage: Bacteria > Chloroflexota > Dehalococcoidia > Dehalococcoidales > RBG-16-60-22 > JAFGPF01. Next base: position 10,877 of record DATLAD010000065.1, on the reverse strand, counting down.
TTTCAGCTTGTGGTCCAGCATAAGAAGGCCTTGATTATTGGCCTTATTAGTGAACAGCAGCTGTTGTTTTAAATTATTAATATTAGAAATCTTCTTAATATTGTTCACGGTGAGCATCAGATGGCGCGTAAGTATCTCAGCTTTAGATACGTCATTGGTATTATAGTCTGGCCGTTCCCTGGGACGCCATAGAGTAATCATACCTTCGAGGTTGTTTTTCTGGCGTAACGGCAGGAACATCTCCCAGTATAAATGCTGAGGCGATATAAATTCATTATAAAAGTCTGAACAATCCCAATCTCTCAAAGAAATAGAGTCACCGATTTTAAAGATATTTTTTGAGGAAGAAGTAGCTTCTTTTAGCAGGGGAGATTGTTGGTAATATCCGTCTTTATACAGCGCGGGATTATATTTATCTTCAACAGGACTTACATCATCCGATTTAAACGACCTCGATTCGACTATTTTAACGTGCCGCGGGTATCCCTCAATGAGCTGAAAAGTAACGCATTCCGCATGGAACATCTGCATCATAGAAGGGCAAATAGTGTTAACAAGGCCATCCATGTCTTCGCACCGGTTGGCATGATAAATCAGATTGAAGACGTCAAGGTATTCTCTTCTAGTCATTGTCGCCATATGCGAATATATATCACTTTTTATTTCAAATGTCAATAAATACCCCAAAAGGGGTATTTAATTTGATGCCCGCATGTTTCATACTTGGGCTGAAATTCATAATATGCTACTCCTTCACAAGGTGGAAATAAAAGATAAAAGACAGCACTTAAAGAGGGTTTGGATAGTTCAAAATCCCTTCACCTTCGTTATTCCACACCCATTTAGGGTGATTATCGACCGGCTTAATTTGACAGATTATTGAAAAAATGCTGCGTTATTTTGCTCGCAATAAGTTTTATATCAGCGGCGATGCCAGATTAAGGATACCACACGAAAAAGAAGGAAACAGGAAATAGTAAAATTTAGGAAGACGTTTGTGGCCAAAGTAGTCGATTCAGTAACAGCGAAGACCGAAAAGAAGGTCCGGATAAGTATCGAAAACATTTCATTAAGCTTCGGTGGTGTGCACGCACTCACCGATGTTAGCCTAGAAGTCAGGGACAACGAGATACTGGCAATCATCGGCCCCAACGGTGCTGGCAAGACGGCCCTCCTCAACTGTATCAACGGCTTCTACAAACCGCAGAAGGGGGAAATCTATTTCGACGGGAAGAGAATCATCCGCATACGCCCGGACAAGCTTGCCAGGCTCGGCATCGCCAGGACCTTCCAGAATATCGAGCTTTACACTGGTCTGAGCACGCAGGACAATATCATGGCAGCGCGTCACGTGCTCATGAAGCAGAACTTCGTTACCGGCGCTATCTATTTCGGCTGGTCGCATCGGGAGGAAATCGAGCACCGCAAGATAGTTGAGGAGATAATAGATTTCCTGGAAATCCAGTCCATCAGGAAAAGAGTGGTCGGCGTACTGCCTTACGGGATGCGTAAGAGGGTCGAGCTAGGGCGTGCGCTGGCGCTGGAACCGAAAGTCCTTCTGCTGGATGAACCTATGGCGGGCATGAACCTCGAGGAAAAGGAGGACATCGCCCGCTTCATAATCGATGTATATGAAGGCCAGGGAGAAACCTATCCGGACACATCGGTCTTGAAAAACGGCATCAAGAGCATCATCCTCGTCGAACATGACATGGGTGTGGTTATGGACATTGCTGATAGGATTGTCGTTCTCGACTTCGGTTATAAAATCGCAGAGGGCACTCCAGTTGAAATTAAGTCCAACCCAGAGGTTATTAAAGCCTACCTTGGGGAGGAATTAAAGATATAGCCGGGAGTTATTACTGAAGAAACTAAGGTATATAAGTCGAATGCTGCAGGTAAACAATATTGAAGTCGCTTATATGAAGGTGGTCCAGGTTTTACACGGCGTATCGCTGGAGGTAGGTGATGGGAAAATCGTGGCTTTGATTGGGGCTAATGGCGGCGGCAAGACGACCACGCTTAAGGCGATTTCTGGATTGTTGAAGACAGAAGAGGGCGAGATAACCAGCGGTAATATTGTTTTTAATGGCAGGAGGATTGACAAGAACGGGCCGGAGGATATCGCGGCTATCGGCATATCCCAGGTCATGGAAGGACGGAGAGTCCTGGAGCATCTCAGTGTGGAGGAAAATCTATATGTCGGCGCTTACTTACGCAAAGACCGAGCCGCGGTCAAGCATGACATGGAGATGGTTTTTAACTATTTCCCCAAGATAAAGGACTTTCGCCGCCGTACCAGTGGATATTTATCGGGAGGCGAACAGCAAATGCTGGTGATTGGCCGGGCGCTGATGGCAAACCCCAGGCTCATGCTCCTGGACGAACCATCGCTGGGGCTGGCGCCACTCGCGGCGCAGGAAATATATGAAATAATCCAAAAGATCAATGAAGAGCAAAAAGTTTCGATGCTACTGGTAGAGCAAAACGTCAAAGCGGCCTTGGGCATCGCCGACTACGGTTACGTGATGGAAAACGGCCGGATCGTCCTTGATGGCCCCGCTGGGAAGCTCAGGGACAATGAGGACGTCAGGGAATTTTACATGGGGCTATCGGCTATAGGGTCCCAACGGAGTTTCCGCGATATCAAGCACTACCGACGAAGGAAGAGGTGGCTTTCCTGAAGGAAAAGGTTTCGCCAATGATTAGTGAAATCAGTCAGGAAGACCTTAACAAAGGTGATACCTGGCCCAAGGTGCTCAGGTACAACTATGAAAAATACGGCAACCGGCACAAGGCAATGCGCCGCAAGCACTTTGGCATCTGGCAGTCTTACACCTGGCAGGACTACTACCTGAGCGTAAAATACCTGGCACTCGGTTTACTTTCGCTCGGCTTTAAGGCTGGAGACAAGCTGCTTATCGTGGGTGATAACGCGCCGGAGTGGTATTTCGCGGAGCTGGCTGCCCAGTCCAATCACGGGATAAGCGTGGGGCTTTATTCCGATTTGACGGAAGCAGAAATACAGTACATTGCCGCCTCTTCCGAGTCCGCCTTCGTCATGGTAGAAGACCAGGAGCAGGTCGATAAATTCTTCCAGATAAAGAAAGAGTTGCCGCTGTTAAAGAAGATAATTTACTGGCGGTATAAGGGTCTTCCCCATTACCGGGACCCCGCGCTCATCGGGTACAGGCAGGTGCTGGAACTTGGGCGTGATTATGAAAAAGAGCACCCTAGTCTATTCGAGGAAAACGTAGCCAGCGGGAGTGCCGATGATGTGTGCTCTCTTATCTACACTTCCGGGACTACCTGCGAGGTCCCCAAGGGAGCCATGCACTCATTCAAGACGATACGGTACGGTTCCGAGTATTACCTGCACCTGGACCCATGGTATGAGACAGATAACGTGGTCTCTTATCTGCCACCGGCCTGGATATTCGAGCAATGGTTCGGCCTGGGTTGCCACCTGCTTTCAGGCAGCACCATTAACTTCCCCGAAGAGGTGGATACTCAACAGCAGGATATCCGAGAGATAGGGCCGACGATGATATTTTATAGCCCCCGCCTCTGGGAGAGGCAGGCCAGCTGGGTCCAAGCAAGGATTCAGGGTGCTGATTTTCTTAAAAAATTCAGCTACCGCCTGTTCATGCCCGTAGGCTACAAGATGGCCGATTTCAAAATCAAAAAGCAGAAACCGGGGCCACTCTGGAGCGTGCTCAATGCGCTGGGGAACCTGTTTTTATTCAGGCCTATCAGGGACAGCCTCGGGCTTACCAACGCCAGGATTTGCTATACGGCTGGGTCGATGCTTAGCCCTGATGTTATCAGGTTCTATCATGCTTTAAAAGTGCCTCTGAAAAGCCTTTACGGGTCGACGGAGGGTGGAGCGCTGACCGGAGCCAGCAACGATGATATTCGCCTGGATACGGTCGGCACGCTTAACCCCGGAGCCGAGGTCAGGATTACCGAAGCCGGGGAGATTATCAGCCGGCAGCCTGGCACTTTCCTGGGTTACTACAACGACCCCGCGGCTACCGCGGAGGTTCTCAAGGACGGATGGTTCCATGGCGGTGATAGCGGATATATTACCGAGAATAAACATCTAGTGTTTGTGGATCGACTTAACGACATCGTCGAACTCACCTGCGGCGATAAACTGGCACCGCAGGATATCGAAAGCCGGCTGAAATTCAGCCCGTATATTAAAGATGCCTGGATACTGGCAGGTCCGAGCAGGGAGCATCCATCGGCGATTATAATCATAGACCATGAAAATGTCGGCCACTGGGCTGATGGGCGAAAGGTGACCTATACCACTTATACCGACCTTTCCCAGAAGCCAGAGGTCTACGAACTAGTCGAGCAGGAAATAGCCAGAGTAAACAAAGACCTGCCGACCGGCTGCAGGGTCAGGAAGTATGTCAATCTGCATAAGGAGTTTGACCCTGATGAGGCAGAGTTAACGAGGAACCGGAAACTGAGAAGGGTCTTCCTGAAAGAGCGCTATCGCGAGCTTGCCGAGGCTATCTACGGCGATAAGACTGAGGTGCCCATCGAGACCCAGGTGAGATACCGTGACGGGCGGACGGTCACGTCAAAGACCACAATTCATATAAGGTCGATTGAGGAGACTGCCTCATGAACTTCTTTCTGCAACTGGTAGTAACCGGGTTCGGACTGGGCATGGTCTATGCCCTGATCGCCATCGGTTTTGTTATCATTCTTAAATGCTCCAAGGCATTTAACATCGCCCAGGGACAATTTGTGATGATAGGTGGTTACCTGGGCTATACATTCCTGGTAACCTTCCACCTGCCGGTCTGGGCCAGCCTTATAGCCGCCGTAGCAGTCGCCGCTATTATGGGTTTGTTAATCGAGCGCCTGACACTACGCCCCCTGGTCGGTCAATCGGTGCTGGCCATCATCATGATGACCATCGCCCTGGGGACCGTACTGGATGGAATAGCAACTTTGGTCTGGGGCGGCGAATATAAGGCCTACCACGGGGTACTGCCGACGCTGACCCTGAAAGTGGGTGAGCTATCCGTAGCACCGGAGACATTGATCGGTATTATCGTATCTATTATGGTGGTAGCGATACTTATGATTCTCTTCCGCTATACCAAGGCCGGTCTGGCCATGAGGGCCACCGCCGAGGATGAGCAGGTTGTGCAGAGTGCTGGTATCAAGGTAACCACGATTTATGCCATTTCCTGGGTGATTGCCTGCGTGGTCGGCGTCATCAGCGGCATTCTTCTCGGCGGCGTCTCCGGGGTTTCGACAGCGTTGGCCGAGGCCGGTATGAGGGCATTCGCGGTGGTGTTGCTGGGAGGGATTGACTCAATCGGCGGGGCCATTGTAGCTGGAATTATACTGGGTATACTGGAGAATGTCGCCGCCGGCTACCTGGACCCGCTGCTTCCCTCCGGCGGTGGGCTGGCCAATGTCTTTCCGTTTATCGTCATCATCATTGTGCTGACCCTCAAACCCCATGGTCTATTCGGCCTGGCCAGAATAGAAAGGATTTAATGATGAGTTTGCCTAGCGGAGTCTTTCAGGAAAGCTACGGGCAGGACATGGCTATCTTCCGCACCAAGACGCACTGGATGTTATTACTGGCCTTCCTCGTCCTGCTCTTTGCCATGCCTCTATATTCCAGTGATAGAATCCTGACCATCATTACCATAATGGGTATCGCGATTATCAGCGTTCTCGGCCTTAATATCCTGACTGGTTACTGCGGGCAAATCTCCATTGGCCATGCTGGTTTTATGGCCGTCGGTGGCTACATGTCAGCCGTCCTTACTGCCAAGCTCGGCTTATCGTTCTGGGCGGCCCTGCCCTGCGCCGCCCTGGGTGCGGGAGTAGTGGGTATAATCTTCGGCCTGCCATCGCTAAAGATAAAGGGCTTTTACCTGATTATGGCGACGGTCGCCGCCCATTTTATTATCATCTGGGTTATCCTCCAGCTACAGGGTATCACCGGCGGCGCCGACGGGCTGGCCGTACCCAGGCCCGAGATAGGCGGCCTGATGTTAAAGTCCAAGGCCAGCTATTTCTATCTTGTAATGATCATCACCTGTATCGCGGTATACCTGGCGAAAAACATCGTCAGGACCAGGGCGGGCAGGGCTTTCATTGCTATCAGGGATAACGACCTAGCGGCTGAGGTTATGGGTGTCAATTTATGGGCTTACAAGTTAACGGCCTTCTTTATCGGCTGTGTCTTTGCCGGTGTGTCCGGTGCGCTGCTGGTTCACTACTATGCCTACGCCAGTACCGACCACTTTCCCTTTATGAACTCGGTGTGGTACCTGGGTATGCTCATCGTCGGTGGTATGGGCAGCATGGCCGGGGTTATCTTTGGCACCGTATTCCTCAAGCTGCTGGATGAGCTGGTCACTATTTTTGGGCCAATGTTAGCCGCAATTTTCCCCGCCATTGCTGCCCAGGCAGCCGCCTCACTCGGTCTCATCATGCGCGGGCTGGTGATTATTCTGTTCCTCATCTTTGAGCCCAGGGGACTGGCCCACCGGTGGGAACTTGTCAAGGCGTATTACCGGCGGTGGCCTTTCTCATATTAATCACTGGTGATGAAAGGAGGTGGTTGAATTAATAAGAACAATTAATCCATTGAAGAAATTTACTCGTAAAATGAAAAGGAGGACAAATGACTAAGGTTAGGCTATTAATTGCAGTTTCCCTGACTGTCATGCTGGCAGTGTTATCGGTACTATCTGCCTGCACCAAGGAGACGCCAGCCCCAGCGCCTGCCCCGGCACCAGCTCCAGCACCAGCCCCGCCGAAACCGGTAACGCTCTATATCGGCGGCACCTTCTCGCTGACCGGTGCCTATGCCGAGGACACAGCGGCGGTCCTGGCCGGCTTTGAGGACTACGCCAAGTACGTAAATGAGACGAAGAACATGGCGCCGTGGCGGAGTGAGAAATTCCCCGCTAATGTAAAACTGGAGGTGTTGTGGCGGGATGACGAGCTCAAGCCGGAGAAAGCGCTGTCTATCTATGATGAGCTCAAGGCCAAGGGTATGCTTGTCTACAGGGTATCAGCTTCCCAGACAGCGCTGCCGCTGATGGACCTGCTGAACGAGGATCGTATCGGCGCAACCAGCATGGCCGCCGGCCCCTATCTCCTGTCACCGCCGAAGACCATCTTCACCAACTATCCTTTGTATACTGATGAACTGGGCGCCATCGCCGACTGGTTCCTGGCGAACTGGAAAGGTACCGGGAAGCCGAGGGTTGCCTACATCACCGCCGATAGCGCCCCGGGCAGGTCAATTGATATACCCGAGATGGAAGCTTATCTGACGAAGATAGGCTACGAGTTCGTCGGCAAGCAGTTTGTGCCTATGGTGCCTACCACGCCGCCGACCACCCAGCTGTCCTGGCTGAAGGATAACAAAGTCAACCTGGCCCTCGGCTGGATGATTAACCCCGGTTCCCAGCCGACCATCAAGGAAGCGGTCAGGCTGGGCATGGGCACCAATCTGGACTACAAGATAACCTTCGGCTTTGCCGCCCCGAGCCATCTGGCGGTCTTCGCCCCGGCCATGGGTACGCTAGGTGATGGCGTGGTCGTCGGCGGCAGCTATCCCCCCATGACTCACACTGATGTCCCGGGTATTGCCTTCTACGATCAGTTACAGGCCAAGTACCACGCTGATAAGAAGGTGACCCACATCATGTACCTGGCGGGCATAGTTGAAGCTATGATCCAGACTGAGGCGTTGCGGCTTGCCATGCTGAAGGTGCCGGCTGACCAGTTAAAGCCTGTTGACGCCCTTGAGTTTGGCTACTACCAGATTAAGAATCTCAGCACCGGCGACCTGACCCCGCCGCTGACCTTTGGTCCCAGTGATATCGAGGGGGCTGATGTGATGCGTCTTGACCAGGTCCAGAACGGAAAGGTTGTCTTACTGGGCAACTACCCGTGTCACGGCATCTACAAGCACGAATAATCAATAGTCCGGGGGCTCCGTTCCGGAGCCCCCGGGGACTACTACCATGCCAAGCTCAGGTCTGGCCATCGTTATATCCATCGACGACATCTTAAAATATATCAGCTTTTATGAAGGCTTTCGTGACATTGAGTATAAAGATGTCGAGGATACATAGGAAAAAGACCAAGATTTTACCACCTTATGTGTATCTCTTATCGAGGATAAAAACAGCGTAGCGTTTTAATAGCTTGGGTGAAAGCGAGGATGCATGAGTTCGGGTACTAGCCGCACCATAATCATAAATATACTCAACAAAATAGTATTTTGTTAGATAACAATTGCTAAATTTGTGGTGGCAACGCTCTAAAAGTGAGCCATTCGCCGTTTTATATTTGAGCCACTCCGGCGTTAGTATAATGGCTCTCTTGCTATTAATCAACCGTCCATCGGCTTATCTTCTGCCTCCTTCTCTGCTGACTTTGTTACCTGGGTAATTTCTTCCCGTTCCCTGTTACGGCTCCGGTATGAGGAGCCGCGGGTGGTCAGGATGTGGGAGTGATGCCCTAACCGATCCAGCAGGGCTGTGGTAAGCTTGGCGTCGCCGAAGACCTGCACCCACTCGCCAAAGGCCAGATTGGTCGTAATCAGGGTCGACCGCCGCTCGTAGCGTTCCGACAGCAGGTTGAAGAGCAGTTCACCGCCGGCGCGGTCGAACGGTACAAATCCCAGTTCATCTATGATCAGCAGGTCGTCTCTCTCCAATCGCCGGTGCAGCCGTCCCAGGAGTCTCTCGTCACGGGCCTCAAGGAGCATGCGTACCAGTTCCGCCGCCCGTGTGAAGCTCACGTGGAAACGCCGGCGGGCGGCTTCCACCCCGAGTCCGATGGCGATATGCGTTTTTCCGGTGCCGATGGGGCCGGCCAGGATCACATCTTCCGCCTGGTTGAGATAGGCGCAACTGGCCAGTTCCAAGAGTTTGGGACGCGATACGCCCTGCAGCGCCTTCCAGTCTAGCTGGTCGAGGGTCTTGATATCAGGGAAATGGGCTTCCTGCAAACGGCGGGCCGAGGTACGCTCCTGGCGGGACCGCATCTCGGCTTCCAGCACCTGCCGGAGGAATTCCTCGTAGGCCCAGCCACCGTCACGAGACTGGCGGGCCAGGGCCTGGTATTCCCTGGCGGCCCCCGGCATCTTCAAGCCCCGCAGGTGCTCGCTGAGTACGGCCTCACGGATGGCAGCCTCACTCATCGCACACCTCCCCGGAGCAACACATCGTAGTCGGCGGGTGAGCCGGCCTCGATTTCGTAGCTGCGCAGCGCCGCCGGCACCTCGACGACGGGATTATCCTGTCGGATTCGCCTTGCCATGGCCAGGAGGTCGCATCGTCCGGCCTCCAGGGCGGCTTCAAGCGCTTCAGCGACCATCTGGGAGCCGTGGTCTACCACTGCCCCCAGTACCCGGGACAGCACCCGTGCCGCCTCCCTGGAGCCGTAGCGGCCCACCAGGAGAGACCAGAGCCGGCCATAGGGCTCACCTAATTCCGCCACCAGTTCCGGCGCCACCTGGCGCACCGCCTGCGGCTTCCTCGCCAGCTCCGGGAGATAGTGCCGGTAACGGATATGCTTTCCGCCGCGTCTCTGTCGCGGCACCACTTCCGTCTCACCCCGGCAAACCAGCCGGATGTCCTCGACACCCACATACGCCGTGGCCTCCAGCCTTGCCCAGCCGGAGGGCAACGAATAAGTGGCCGCTCCTATTTGCACCGTCGACTTGCTGGATACCGATACCAGCGCGGTCTTCCGTGCTTCAAACGGCCTCCCCGGTAAGGGTAGCAATTTCGCCAGTTCCTCCTGCCACAGGTCCCAGCACCGGTGGCCGTCCCGCTGTATCCTCTCCCGCCAGGCCGCCTCGACCTCGTTAAGAAGCACAGCGGACATCTCTGCCAAGCTATTGCCACGGGGCACGGGAGTCAGATGCTGGAGTCTCAGTCCTTTGCCACGGGCTTCCACGCTTCCCTTATCGTGTCCCTCGCCGGGTCTGGCAAAACACGGCTCGAACAGGTAGTGACTGACCAGCGCCTTGAAACGCTCGGTAAGCTCCGGGGTGAGTCCTACCCGCTTTTTCACCGCTACCGTCAGATTATCGTACACGATCCGCTGCGGCAGGCCGCCGAAATGGGCCGCCGCCCGCACGTGGCCATCCAGGAAGGATAACTGGTCGCAGGAGTCGTAGAGCCGGACGAAGTCCCGTCCCGAATAGGGCAGATGCAGCACTAGCTTCCATGCCCGGTGAGCATCGCCATCTTCTTCCACGGTTACGTCGAAGAAATCGAACTGCCCTTCTTCACCGGGATGGTGGATCAGGGGGATGAACACCTCCGCCATCCGGCGGCGCTTCTCCCTGAGGTAGTCCCGCACCGTGGTGATGCCTACCTGATAATGCTCTTCGACCAACTGGCGGTGGAGCCGGCTCCCGGTAAGGCGTTGCTTTGGCGTGAGACGTCCCGCCCACTGGCTCAAAATCTCATCGATTCGCTGCGCCACTTTGTCCATGACCGGCCGTGGCCGTGGGACGCTTGGCTTACGGGCTGGCTCGGATGTCTGAAGGTATTTAGATACAGTATTACGGCTTACTCCCAGCTCACGGGCAACGGAGCGGATACTGCGGCGCTCCACGAGCACCTTGTGTCGGATAACGAAAACCATGTCCATTCGAAGCATTCCTTTCCTCCGGTATCTACTGGGTTTCTCCGTAGATTACCGGACTTCAAGGAGTGGCTCAATTTCTGAGCGGCGAATGGCTCAATTTCTCGGCGTTGCGTCCAATTTGTTACCAATCTCGTGAGGACAGAAGTTAACAAAGCGAGCGACTGTGACCTTCATACCTATTTAGCTATTGACAATGCGAGAGGGGATAG
>DATLAD010000064.1:0-3261 GCA_035527575.1 Dehalococcoidales bacterium | reverse complement strand
CCTCTGGGGGGCGATTTCACCCGACTTCGGGATAGCTACTATCACCTACGTCAAGTCTATGCTGATTACCATTACGCTGTGGCTGGCAGTCGCCCCCCTGGCCGCAGTCGGTCGGAGACATCGTAGCTGACGAAGACCGGTTATCAGTATTATCGCAAGGCCTTCATCTGAAGGTATTTAATCGGCGAAGGCGGGGTTGGTCCGCCTTCCCCTCCCCGTCTCCTTCACAAAAAGGAAAACAATTACCGCCAACACCGAAAGCCCCGCCCAGAAGACGAAGGGCAGTCCCTCATATATCAGTACCAGGCTGTTCCCCGCCGGCGGGGCGAAGGTATAGCCCACCCTGGTAAGGGCATGGACTATCCCCACGGCCGTGCCGGCATAGACCGGCCCGATTCCCTCGGTTTCCACGGCCATGGTGGCGGATACCGCCCATATCATATCGCGGAAGACCCCCGCCAGGATTGCCAGGAGCCATACCGCGGGGCCGGTAACCACGGAAAGAAGGCCGACACTGATAACGGTAGTAATCAGTCCGGGAATCAGGACTGCTTTCCTCAGGCCGAGCTTATCGGAGAGCAGGGTGAGGGGTACAGCCGCCGCCGTACCTGCAGCGCTGAGGGCGGCCAGGGTACCATCGGCGGCGGTAGCCGTCCAGCCGATGTTCCGCAGGTAGAGGGGCAGGTAGCCTATCAGCCCTTTGTTGCACCCGGCAAAACCCATCATGCCTATGGCGATAAGCCAGATGCTCCGACTGCGGACTACATGACTCAGGGCCTGGCGCGGCGCCCGGATTTCTGCAGGTGACTCCGACCGGGCGGGTTCGGGCACGGTCAGGAACCAGATGATACCCATCAGCACCGAGATTGCCCCGTAGAAGAACATGACATGTTTCCAGCCGCCCAGCAGGGGTGACAGCACCGTCGCGCTGAGCATGGCCCCCAGCATCATCCCGCCGCCCACGCAGGCGATGATAATCCCCTGGGCCGTCGCCAGCCCACGCTCGTGGAACCACAGGCTGACGTTCTTGATTACGATAACCGGCACCGGCTCGCTGGCAAGCCCGAACAGCAGCGATGTAATCGTGAGGGTGGTGAAGCTGTCCGAAAGTCCCCGGAGAGCGCCGAAGACCCCCGCCAGCAAACAACAGACGGTGAGGATACGCCTGGCCCCGAAACGGTCGGAGAGCAGGCCGGCCGTGAGTATGCTGAAGATACCGCCCACGGAACCGACGCCCCAGACCGTGCCTACCTGAACGATGCTCAGGCCAAGCTCGCCCGCAATCTCGCTGAAGAGCACCGGCATGCAGGCCGTGGCCATGGCGAAGACAATTAGATTGATGGCGGCTCCCAGGCCGACCGCGTACCAGCGCCTTCCCGACATTCCGTTACCCGCCATTTACTTTAAGAGTCCCCGCCCCGCTAAATCGGCGGCAACGTCTTTAAGCCCGAGATCTTCGAGCTTTGACCTTGTCGGCAGGCCGGTTTCGATGTCCCAGCCGCGCAGTCCGTAATACTCGCTTTTCATCTTCTCGAATTTATCTATATCGACGACCGTCCCCAGTTTGGATATCACTTCTCCGTTAGGGCCCGGCGCCAGGCCGTCTAAGTTTAAGTGAAGTTCGCCTTTGCGCAGGGGCACGTTGTGGTAGTAATCCAGCAGACGGTCACCTTTCCTTCCCGGCCATCCCTGCCGGAGCAGTATCGCCCTCTGCAGGTTAAAGATTCTTTCGCCTTTCCTGTACAGTCCTGTCTCGTCGGTCTCTTTTCCCGTAATCGCCGAATAAACCTGGCTTTCCGTGACAGGTTCACCGGCGCCGCCATCGGGGCGGGAGTCCCGGCGTGGCGCCTCGTCAGTCTCTTTTTTCTTAGTATATACATCGCTTTCCGATAAGGGCCTGCCGGGACCGCCTCCAAAACGGAATACCTGGGCCATTGTCCACCGCAGGTCGCAGAGGACGAGGCTTTCCTTGGCATAGACACGGTCCTGGAGTTTCCTGGCGGCCAGCGCTTTTCCCTCGTAGGTGGAAAAATCGGCCGCGATGGCACTGCCCCATATCCCGGCGGCGAGTTTCTGGAAAGCTTCGGAGGAGAAGGGGACACTCTTATCCCCTCCCGCCCAGCGAAGCCAGGTCAGCAGCGGCATAGCGACTTCATGCAGCTGTTGTATCGGCCTTCGCGGCTCGGTAGCGTAGAGGAGCGCCGTCGTCATCATCACCCGGGGGTCGTAGTCCTTGGTCTCGCCCGACCGGGTGGCGACGTACATGCTTAACATTTCTTTAGCCCTGGCCCCGACCGACCCGGCGGCGGCTATCGTGCCCCGGGCCAGAATATCGCCGAAGCCCTCTCTAAACGTTACCTTTCTGGTGAGCTCTTCGATAAACTCGGGGCTGCCAACCCTGGATAGCGGGAGTCCCGTTTCCTTTTCGTTGATGAGCCCTTCCCGGTAGCATTCTTCAAGCCATGCGATCATGCCGTGCATTACGGCAGTATCAAGTCCGTAACCGTCGCAGAGCCTCGTGGCCAGCAGCCGCAGCTCGTTCACATCGCCGTAACGTCCCGTAGTGGCTCTCATGTAAAACATAGACGCCTGGCAGAGCGACTTGAATATGCGGCCCTGTTCGCCGTCATATATCTGGCGGGAGCAACCGATGCCGCACCCGTAGCAGGAATGGTCCCGGGTGAGCCCGGGCGCGGCCCACGGCGAAACCATCATGCTTCTGGGCTTCGTTGCCCTGATGCGGTCGACCAGCTGCCGTACCCTGTCGGGGTCGGCCGCTACCGGCCTTTTATCGCCGGCGGCGACGATAGCCTTAAGGTTTTTCGACCCCAGGACGGCGCCGAGGCCGCCGGAGCCGGAGGCGCCCCCTTCAGCCAGCACACTGGCAAAGGGTAACAGGTTTTCCGCGGCGGGGCCGATAGTCAGGACGCTCACCCCTTTCCCCAGTTCCGCTTTCAGGCTATCGCTCACATCGAAGGTGCTCTGGCCCCAGAGGTGTGAAGCGTCCCGTATTTCGACCCTGCCTTCATGCAGATAAATGTAAACGGGTTTATCGGCCTTACCCTGCACTGCCAGGGCGTCATAGCCGGCGTATTTCAGCAAGGTCCCCCACCGCTCCCCCAGATTGGCGTAGGTGAAGGCCTCCGTGTCACCGGTGACGGATTTCCCGAAGATTTTCCAGCGGGAACCGGCGAAACCGGGGAACCCGGCTACGGGGCCGCTGGCGCATATGAAACAGTTCTCCGGGTCGAAGGCCCCGGC
>DATLAD010000063.1:0-17397 GCA_035527575.1 Dehalococcoidales bacterium | reverse complement strand
GCAGGCGCGCATCGGACAGATGACGCGGGACGGTATAAAGGCGCTGGGGCTTTCCGTTTTTGCCGATGAAAAACATGCCTCGAATACGGTCACGGCCGTAGCGGTTCCCGAGGGAGCAGACGGCAAAAAGCTGCGACAGCTCATGCAGTCCGAGCACGGGATTGTGCTGGCTGGCGGCCAGCAGCGTCTTGATGGTAAAATATTCCGCATCGGCCACCTTGGCCTGGTAAGTGAAAATGATATCAGGGAAGTCCTTGCGGCGCTTAAGGCAACCCTGCCTAAAGTGGGCTTCGCCGGATTAAAGAAATAAGGAAATGCATATGGCGGATAGACGAAAAAAGGTACTGATTACCGACGAGGTTTCTGAAGAAGGGATAGAGGTACTGCGGACAGAAGCCCAGGTGGACGTAAAAGTCGGGCTGAAACCGGAGGAGATTATCGCCGTTATCGGTGACTACGAAGCCCTGATGGTGCGCAGCCAGACGAAGGTTACCGCCGATATTATCGAAGCGGGTAAAAAGCTTCAGGTAATCGCCCGGGCCGGCGTCGGCATTGATAATGTCGATGTCGAGGCGGCGACCCGGTGCGGCGTGGTCGTGGTGAATGCCCCGACCGGCAACACGGTCTCCGCCGCCGAACATGCCATTGCCCTTTTGCTGGCTTCGGCGCGCAATATTCCGCAGGCCAACAAGGTGCTCAAGACCGGCGTATGGCTCCGGAACGACTTCATGGGCACGGAGCTTAGAGGTAAAACACTGGGCATTATCGGCCTGGGCAATGTCGGCTCGGAGGTGGCCAAGCGGGCGCAGGGGTTCGAAATGAGGCTTCTGGGCAACGACCCCCTGGTTTCCGAGGAATACGCCAAAAAACTCCAGGTGGAACTCGTAGATATAAAGCAACTGCTCAGGGAATCGGACTTTATTACCCTCCACCTGCCGCTGACCGCGCAGACCAGAGGTATAATCGGCGCTAAAGAACTGGCCATGTGCAAGCCTTCGGCTCGTATTATCAACTGCGCGCGGGGCGGTCTTATCGACGAAGAGACGCTGGTCAGGTTGATAAAAGATAAGAAAATAGCCGGAGCAGCTATCGATGTTTTTGAAAAAGAGCCCTGTACCGATAGCATTCTCTTCGGAGTGGATGAGATTATCGTTACACCGCATCTTGGTGCTTCTACGACTGAGGCGCAGGTCCTGGCGGCCAGGGATGTCGCCGAGCAGATAGCCGATATTTTCCGGGGTCAGCCGGCCAGGTCGGCCATTAACGTTCCCTATATACCTTCAGAGACCCTGGCAGTGCTGGCGCCCTACATGAAGCTGGCGACGATTTTATGCAGGGTAGTTTATAAGCTGGCCGAAGGACAGGCGAAAACTATCCGTATCAAGTACGACGGCGATATCGCCACTTATGACACCAATGCCCTCAAGGCGGCTGTCGTCGGCGGCCTGCTCGAAGGCATCAGCGAGGAACGGGTTAATATCGTCAACTGCAACCTGATAGCTGCCAAGCGCGGCCTGACCGTCATCGAAGAGAAGGAGGCTACCTGCGCTAACTATGCCAGCCTGCTTACCGTGGAAATAACTACCACCGTGGGAGCGTGTGCCGTTGCCGGGACCGTCATGCATAATGAATCGCATATCGTGCGGGTCAACGACTACTGGCTGGATATCGTGCCTGTTCCCGGGTCTTACTTCCTGTTCAGCGACCACCTCGACCGTCCCGGATTTATCGGGGCGATTGGCAAAATAACCGGTGACGTCGATATCAATATCAGCTCCATGCACCTGGGGCGTCTCAAGCCGAGGGGGCAGGCATTACTGGTACTGACTCTGGACGAGCCCCTGCCCGAAAAGCAGCAGCAGCAGATACTGGCCATACCCGATGTCTATTCCGTCAAGCTGGTAGAGCTCTAATCCGTTATATAAAAAGCACTATCCGCACTTATTTTCTATGTCATGCTATTAATTGACTTGACCTATCAGCGGTGTTATCATACCTCAGAGAAAATAGTTTATTTTTTTGATTCGTTTTGTGTAAGGTAGTGTGATGTCACCGCTTAGCGAGCTTTACCGACAGATAACGCTCTGCCAGAAGTGTGAAATAGCCAAATTCCGCACGAAGGTAGTGCCCGGTGAGGGGGCGGAGGATGCTGATATCATGTTTATCGGCGAGGCGCCCGGCTGGAATGAAGACCAGCAGGGCCGTCCTTTCGTGGGGCCGGCCGGCCAGTTCCTGGATAAGCTGCTGGCTTCCATTAACCTGGATCGCCGGCAGGTCTATATCGCCAATGTCATTAAATGCCGCCCCACCGATAACCGCGACCCCCTGCCCACGGAAATACAGAACTGCCGTCCCTGGCTGGACAGCCAGATTGAGATTATCAAGCCCAGGATGATTGTTACACTGGGGCGTTACTCTATGGCGATGTACTTTCCGGGAAAGGCCATCAGCAAGATTCACGGCACGGCTCAAAAGCGCGATAACGTTATCTACTTTGCCATGTATCATCCGGCGGCGGCCCTTCATCAGCAGAGCCTGCGCCAGGCCATAGAAGCCGACATGCTCAAGATTCCGAAGGTCCTGGCTGAAGCCACGAAAGTCCAGGAAGAAAAGCCGCAGTCGCAGCAGTTAAATATGTTCGAGGTTTAATATTATGTCAAGGCCTAAGTTGAAAATAATTCCTCTCGGCGGGCTGGGAGAAATCGGCAAGAACATGATGGTGCTGGAGTACGATGATGATATCCTCATCATCGACGCCGGCCTGATGTTCCCCGAAGAAGATATGCTCGGTATCGACCTGGTTATTCCCGACCTCAGCTATGTCGTGGAAAGAAAGGATAAAATAAGGGGCATCATTATCACCCACGGCCACGAAGACCACATCGGCGCCCTGCCCTATTTGCTGCCGCAGCTTGATGATGTGCCCGTTTATTCGACGAAACTTACCAACGGACTTATCAGCGTCAAGCTGAAGGAAAGAAGGACGCGTGAGGGAGTCAACCTGAAAGTGCTGAGTACCGGAAAGGAAATCAGCCTCGGTAAATTTAGAGTCGAGCTGTTTCCTGTCTGTCACAGTATCCCCGATGCGGCCGGTATCATCGTGCGCACGCCGGAGGGAGTAATCATTCACAGCGGCGATTTTAAAATCGACCATACTCCGGTCTTCGGCAAGGGCACCGACCTTTCCCGGCTGGCGACTCTGGGCGCCCAGGGAGTTTTACTCCTGCTTTCAGATTCCACTTACGCCGAGCTTCCCGGCTATACCCCCTCCGAACAGACGGTCGGCGAGTCGCTGGAACACGTCGTCGCCAACGCTCCGGGAAGGGTGATTGTCACCACCTTCTCCTCGTTGATTTCACGTGTGCAGCAGGTCATCAATGCCGCCGCTAAGTACCAGCGGCGCGTCTTCATCGTCGGCCGCAGCATGACCGATACGGTGCGTATCTCCCTGGAGCTGGGCTACCTCAACGCTCCCGACGGCATACTGGGCAGGATTGACGAGGTGAAAGGCCTGCCGCCCGAAAAGATAGTCCTGATAACTACCGGCAGCCAGGGAGAGCCTACCTCCGCACTGGTACGCATGGCCAACCGCGACCACCGCCATGTCCACATCCAGCGCGGCGACACCATCGTGCTATCGGCGACGCCCGTCCCGGGTAACGAGTCCCTGGTAAACAGGACCGTGGACAGCCTTTTTAAGCAGGGCGCCCGGGTAATGTACGATAAGCTGGGCCAGGTGCACGTTCACGGCCACGGCAGCCAGGAAGAGTTGAAGCTTATCCTGAGTCTCGTCAAGCCGAAATATTTTATGCCGATTCACGGTGAGTACCGCCACCTGAGTCTCCACGCACGTTTAGCCGAATCGGTGGGTATTCCCGCCGATAATATCTTTGTTCTTGAGGACGGCGACGTCCTTGAACTCAATGCTAACATGGCCAAGGTAAATGGAAAGGTCGCCTCCGGGCATGTCTATGTCGATGGCTTGAGTGTCGGCGATATCGGCGGGGTTGTCCTGCGTACCCGCAGGATGCTTTCCCGCGACGGTATCGTCGTGGTGATTATTGCCGTGAACCGGCAGACCGGCAAGCTGGTCGGGCGCCCGGATATCGTTACCAGAGGTTTCGTCGATACCAGAGAGTTCAAGGACATGATGGATGAAAGCCGCGAGTTGCTGGCCCGGACGCTGGACCACAGCGGCGGTCGTGTCGCCGAGTGGAGCTTTATCAATACCAAGGTCAAGGATACGCTGGACAAATTCTATTATCAGCGTACCAAGCGCCGTCCCATGATTCTTCCCTTCATGGTTAAAGTATAGCTTCGAGCCTACAGGTTCAGCAGGAGTCTTATGCCGAGAAAAAAACCAGCGCCGAATGATAAACCCAAGGCAAGGAAAAAGCCCGGAAAGCAATCGTCGCAGTCGACTCTGGGGTTGTTCTTCCGTTTTTTAATGTCTACGCCTATCAGACAGCTAATCTTGACGGTCATTGTCGTGGTTCTGCTGACCGTGTTCTGGGATAATATCCAGAACGCTTTCGAGGGTCTCCGCGAGCTTTTTGGCTGGGGTGTCCTCTTTATTTTCGCCGCTATTATTACTATCATCGCGATGCTCTGGCGGCGCAAGCTCGACTCTTTTATCTTTCACTGGAACCGCTGGCTGGGTGGTATCGCCTTCGTTCTGGCTGTCTGGGGTATACTGGCCGCAATCAATAATGCCGGCGGCTCTATGGTAAAAGGTATGGGCGGCAGCTTCGGACGTGACATTATCGATTTCCCGAACTACAACTTTATTTACGCATTACGCATAATCGCCCTGATGATTATCGGTATTTTACTGGTAGCCCCACGTCCCAGCTCCCGGGTTGTCAATCGATTCTTTGTCTGGGTGGGTGAGCAGTTCAAGAGGCAGCCGGCCCCGCATCGAACCGCCAGGCCTGAAGCAAAACAGCCGGCGCACCGTATTCTTCATCCCAGGGCTCCGGTTGAGGAAAAACCGCCCCTGCCTAGAGTAATGCAAGAGCCGTTGGTGCCGCCGGAGGTGGTCAGCTCTCGCAAGAAGCTGGAAGAACTGGCGGAAAAAGCCGCGGCTTTAAAACCCGGCGCGACCAGGCCGGCTGAGGCTGAACCGCCGCCCAGGCAAGAACTGCGGCAGGTAGCCGAGGATGTCTGGAAAAAATACGGGCAGTCGGCGGAACTGGTAGTTGTCGATGGCTGGAGTTTGCCGCCCATCGATATCCTGGATACATCTCCCGAGGTCCAGTTCAGTCAGGCCGATAACCTGCAGAGGGCCAAGCTCATCGAGGAGACGCTGGCAAGTTACGGCGTCGAGGCCAAGGTGGTGCAGATTAATGCCGGCCCGACCGTTACCCAGTTCGGCGTGGAACCCGGCTGGGACAGGAAATATAGGGAAATCAAAGAAAGAGACCGTGACGGTAACGTCCAGATAAGGCTGGATGAGGTATCCAAGACAAGGGTAAAGGTGGAGAGGATTAACTCGCTTTCTAATGACCTGGCCCTGGCGCTGGCGGCGCCCACCATCAGGATCGAAGCCCCCGTGCCGGGTAAAAGCTTTATCGGCATCGAGGTACCCAACACGACCTCGGACATGGTCAGCCTGCGCGGAGTGGTGGAGACCAGCGTTTTCCAGAAACTCGAGGCCAGGACCTCGATGACGCTGGCTCTGGGCAAGGGCGCCGGCGGGGAGGCCATCGCCGCCGACCTTACCAAGATGCCACACCTGCTTATCGCCGGCGCCACGGGCAGCGGCAAGACGGTATGTCTGAATACCATTATCTGCTGCCTGCTGATGCATAATACGCCCAATGATGTCCGCTTCATCCTCATCGACCCCAAGAGGGTCGAGCTGACACAGTATACCAGCATCCCTCATCTGGCCACTCCGGTTATCGTCGATACTGCCAAAGCTTTGGCTGCCCTGCGCTGGCTTATGCAGGAGATGGACCAGCGTTACCAGAAGCTGGCCGCCGCCGGGGCGCGTCACATCGAGGGGTACAATAAGACTAAACACGGCGCTGAAAAATTGCCCTACCTCGTCCTGCTTATCGACGAGTTGGCCGATTTAATGATGGCCGGCTTCGACGAGGTTGAGACCAGCCTGTGTCGTCTGGCCCAGCTGGCCCGGGCTACCGGCATTCACCTGGTCGTAGCGACGCAGCGTCCCTCGGTGGACGTGGTTACCGGGCTTATCAAGGCGAACTTCCCCACACGTATCAGTTTCGCGGTGACCTCGCAGGTGGACTCGCGTACCATCCTCGACGGTGCCGGCGCCGAGAAACTCCTAGGCCGGGGCGATATGTTGTTCATGCCTACCGAGGCGGCCAAGCCCAAGCGTCTCCAGGGCTGCTTCCTTTCCGACGCAGAGATAGACCGGCTTGTCTATTTCTGGGCAAGCCAGCAGCGTGGGGAGCCCGACAGGTTGAGGATGGAGACACTCGTGGCCACTGCCCCGACCGGTACCATCGGCGGACACCCCCTCGACCCCCTCCTGGAGCAGGCTAAAGAGCTGGCCAGGCAGCACGAAAATATCTCCACGTCTTTCCTGCAGCGCCGCCTGCACATCGGCTATCCACGCGCGGCGCGTCTCATGGAGCAGCTTGAAGCGGTCCTTCAGCAGGAGAGCGAAGAAACCAAGAAGGATAATGGGGAAGAAGACACGGATATATTAGCGTAGGCCATCATGAGCTCGAAAATTTCTGTAATTAAAAAGATATGGAATCGAATTCTGGATGCCGTCGCCTGGCTTACCGAGGAACAGCCCAGGATAACGGCGCGAGAGAGTCGACGGGAAATCGACTATATCCGACTTCGTGGCTTTGGTAAGAAATGAATAATCGTCATGTTCCAGGGGTCACAAGCAATCAGGAGGTGGCTGATGTACGATAAAATACTGGTACCGCTCGACGGTTCGGAACTGGCCGAGGTAACGCTGTGGTATGCCGCGAGACTGGCCGGCAGGCTGCATGCCGCTCTCACCCTTGTTTATGTTTCTTCGCCTGATGAACTGACCTCTCCGCATATGCATGAATGCTACCTCAGAGACGTGTTAGCCAGGGTCAAGGCCGATGCCGATAAAATCGCCGCGGAAACAAAAGGCGGCGAAATTACGGTGGATTATAAGATACTCAAGGGCGACTCGGCCGAAGAGATTATCGACTACGCTGATAAGGCTAAAATCGACCTTATCATCCTGTCGACTCAGGGAAAGTCCGGCATAAAGCGCTGGCCGCTGGGTAATGTGGCAAACAAAGTAATCGGAGCTACACGGAAGCAAGTGCTTCTTATCAGGGCTAAAGGGGCGAAATCCGACGTATATAAAGACAGGCTGGTCAAGGTGCTCGTGCCCGTCGATGGTTCCAGGGAAAGCGAATCGATACTCAAGTTTGTTTCCTATCTGGCTGCCGAACTCGATTTAGAGATAACTCTTTTCCATATGTGGGTACGGGAAATGGTTCAATATCCCGGTAAGGAAACAATCAGTAGAGAGCAGAAATTAATAAAGCGGGCCAATGTCTATGTTGAAAAGCTGGGGGCAAGGCTAAAAGAGCAGGGGCTGCGCGTAAAGGCTGTATTCAACGATGTGCTACCAAGCGAAGAGGCCGCGGAGATTATCAAGCTGTCAGAAGAAGGGAAATTCAGCATGGTAGCCATGGCGACACACGGCAGGTCCGGAGTGGGCCGCTGGGTATTCGGGAGCAACGCCAACAAAGTTCTGAACGAAGGCAGCACCCCGCTTTTACTCGTCAGGCCGGCTAAAAGCAAGAAAAAGGCTAATTAAATAGCGGATAAGATATAACCCGGTACGTTATGCTTATTCGTTATAACATTTCCCCTAAACCCCAGAACACCACTACGACTATAGCCGCTGATATCAGCGCGCCCGCGGCCACCTGAGCCGGCGAGTGCTGTTTCAGCCTGATTCTCGCCCAGGCTACCGGCGGCAGCAGCAATATCGTCAGGGCTCCGGCGGCGCCGTAGACAATCGTCATGACCGTCACCGAGGCAGCTACGAAGGCGGTGTGCAGGCTTATCTTCCAGAAACGGTTTATCACCATGAAGACGACAATCGCCGCCAGACCTGCGATGAACGTGACCTTCAGTAACTTCGGGGCCTCCAGATATATAAGGACGAAACAGGCGATAACGGCCAGAACAGTCGCCAGCAGGTATATCCCGGACCTCTGCTGGCGTGGGTTGACGAAGATGCCGTCCAGCTTTTTCTGCCGCACCATGTAGATAACGACGGCAAAGACCGGCAGCACGCTGAGGGCTATCGAGATTAACGACCATTTCAGGGCGTCATCCGAGCCGGCAGTAGCCTCTACGGAGAGCAGGATGATTACGATCAGGCTCACCAGGAAGGGGTTCAGTATGTTGGAGGTCAGTTGGGCCAGTCTTTCTCTCATTATCAATCTCAAACACTATACTAACGCATGGGGCGTGATTTGCCAAGCGTACTAAGGTACGAAATAATGATATAATATTAAATATTTACATTATATTTTTTTATATTATATTTTTAGAGTTAAAAGCATGACAGTCATAGCAAATGATAATATTATCCGCATAGAAACGCTGCAACTGGGCCCGTACGGCACCAATATGTATATCGTTGTGTGCCAGAAGACCGGGGAGAGCCTCGTAGTGGATGCCCCGGCGAAGGCAGGTAAAATCATGGAAAGCCTGCAGGGCACCCGTCCCCGGTATATACTACTGACGCACGACCACTCCGACCACACGGGCGCTCTGGCTGAGTTACGGCGTCAACTCAAAGTACCGCTGGCAGTCCATGCCGCCGACTCCACCACACTGAAAACGCCGCCGGAAATACTCTTAAAAGACGGCAATACAGTATCGCTGGGTAATATCAAACTGGAAGTGCTGCATACACCCGGACATACGCCCGGCGGCTTATGTTTCAAAATCGGCAAATACCTTCTCTCCGGCGATACTATTTTCCCCGGCGGACCCGGCAAAACATGGTCGCCGGACGATTTCAAGCAGATTATAGATTCTATTACAAAGAAGATATTTACACTACCCGACGACACCGTTATTTGTCCCGGCCACGGCGACGGCACCACGGTTAAAAAAGCCAGGGAAGAATACGCTGTCTTCGCCTCCCGTCCCCACGACCCCCGCCTCTGCGGGGATGTCCTCTGGCTTTCTGCCTAATATCGCATCTCGATTCGGTGGAAAGCCTCGGCCAGTTCGAATTTCTCTCCCTCCGCGTTCATCTTAGCCCACTCGCGCATGCGTGTCCGCATCTCCGGAGGGATGTCCCCCACCTGGCTCTTGTGGCAGCCCAGGGCAGCCAGCTTGGTATCGAAGGTGTCCGTGATGTCCAGGCGATAGTTCGGTTCGTCCGAAGCCCAGAACCACATCTCCCTGACCTTATGGGGTTCCAGACCCTCGTCTAGCAATTCCGGGTAGGAAAGATGGTCCCTGGAATACGGGAAAACGGCATCGAGCGTTACCTGGCCGGTAATACGGTGGTCGCGGTGCCACATGTACTTGCGGTAAGGGTCGGCCGTCACCACGGCGAACGGTTGATATTGCCGTATCACACGCACGAGTCTTTTCCTGAACTCATGCCCGTCTTCAAGGCCCTGGTCCGGGTAACGCAGGAAAACGACATCGCTTACGCCCAGCACTTTAGCCGCCGCCAGTTGCTCCTGCTCACGGATTTTAGCCAGTTCCTCCGGCTTCATATTCCTGTCGCTGGCGCCTTTATCGCCGTTGGTGCAAACTACATAAACAACCTTTTTGCCCTCCCGTGTCAGTCTGGCTACCGTTCCGGCCACGCCGAATTCAGCGTCGTCGGGATGCGGCGTCACCACCATCAGATACGTCTGATTATCCATAATAAATGAAAACTCCTTGATTAAGGATGGATATATTAATTGTATAACATTCCTTTAGTTGGTACAATTTAAGCGAAAGGTCGCCGAATCATTTATGGCTGAGTCACCTTACACTATCAGGAATTACCGGTCCGCCGATTTCAACTCCTTCGTTCCGCTGTATCAGGAAGCCGAGCGGCAGGAACCTATCGGCAGGCCGGTCACGCCGCAGGCTATCGCCGAGAAGCTGTCCCGTCCCAACTACACCCCCGAAAAGGACCTGTTTGTTGTCGAAAAAACCGGCGATGTCGTCGGCTTTATGGATATCGTGCCGGAGCTCGGCATCCAGCGTGTAATCGTCGATTGCTGGCTGCGGCCGGAGCACCGCCGCCAGGGACTGGGCAGGAAACTCCTCGATTCCGCCCTGCTCCTCGCCCGGAAACTGGGAGCCGGTTATCTCCACGTTAATGTGAGTGAAGATAATAATGTCGCCAGGACCGTGCTCTTAAAAATGGGATTCGAGTGTGTCCGCCGGTTCCCGGAATTAAGACTGGACTTAGCTAAAGTTGATAAACAGGAACTGGACCGGGCTATCTGCGGGTGCCGTCACCTGCGGGAAGGCGAGGAAGAAGTCCTGACGCAGCTCCAGAACCTCAGCTTTGCCGAGCACTGGGGGTATAATCCCAACACCGTGGAAACGATAGCCTACCGTATCAGCCTGAGCCACCGCTCCCCGAAAGACATCGTCCTGGCCTGTGAGGAGGACGAGGTCACCGGCTACTGCTGGACGGAGATAACCTCCGGCGGGCAGGGCCGGATTTACATGATCGGCTCGGCGCCGGATTATCGCGGCCGGGGCATTGGCAGGAGGTTGCTCCTGGCCGGTCTGGCCAACCTGAAAAATCAGGGCGTTAACGAAGTCTGGTTGACGGTAGATAGCGAGAACAAGGCGGCCTGTTCTCTTTATGAATCGATAGGGTTCGAGGTGCAGAAAAACTACCTTTGGTACGAAAAGTCGGTGAATTAAGCCACCGGCGTCATGTGCCTGTCCAGTACCAGTCGCATTTCTCTGATTACCCCCTCGGCGATATTCGACCATCTGAACCTGCTTATCGATGCCCTGATAGAAAGTGCCGACTCCATATCGCGCGGTGGCCTCGAGAGGATTAAATCCAAGCTTTCGGCAAGGTTCCAGGGTGTATTCTCGTCCACCACGTAGCCTGTCTCTCCCTGTCTGATAATATTTCTCAGGTCGCCGACATCCGTCGCCACCACCGGCGTGCCGCAGGCCAGCGACTCCAGAGCTACCAGACCGAAGCTCTCGTAATAAGAAGGCACCACGCAGACATCGGCGGCGCTGTAGAAATACGGCAGCTGCTCCTGTTTCACCATGCCCTGGAATGTAACCCTGTCACGCATATTGAGCTCTGTGGACAGTCTCTGTAATTTTTCCACTACGTTGCGACTGTACTTGTCGCCGCCGATGATTATCAGTCTCAGGTCTTTAATATGATTCAGATAAGGTAAAGCTTTGAGAAGCCGGTCGACGCCCTTGAGCGGGTCAATCCTGCCGATAAACAGGAGTATCTTTTCGTCGGCCAGTCCCAGCTTTTGTCTTGCAGCCGTCCTGTCCACAGGTTGAAACAGCTCCATGTTGACGCCGCAGGGCACGATGCCTACTTTTTCCGGCAGTGCGCCGTAGCGGCGTATCAACTCTTCCTTTTCCCTGCCGGTAGCCACGATAACACGCTGGCAATCGTTAACCACTTCCCTTTCCGTGACGATGCGGAGTTCGGGGGCATCCTCCCCGATGCCGATGGCGTTTTTCACGGCGCCCAGGGTGTGGAACATGATAACGTGGGGCGCCTGCCACCATTGCTGCAGGTATTTCCCCACCCATCCGGATAGCCAGTAATGGCTGAAGATAAGGTCGTACCGGAGCCCGTTCTTCTTCCGGAAATTCTCCAGGTTGCAGGTAAATTCCGGGAGGTAGGAATATACGGCCAGCTTGTGTATCGTCTCTTCCTCCCCCGCTTTAAGGTGAATAAGCCGTGCCTGCGGTCCCAGGTCGACAATCTGGGGGTCGGCCGGGTCATGGACACGGGTATAAACGTCCACGTAATGCCCCTGTTTGCCCAGCTCGTAGGCCAGTTCCCGGATATAAACGCTCATGCCGCCGGTGTCCCTGGCTCCCAGGGCTCCCACCGGACAGCTGTGGGCGCTTAACATAGCTATTCTCAATGTATTCTCAGCCATAATTTTCCCTGTCTCTCGCCGCTATTTGATGGTTATCTGGCATCGGTACAGGGGTACTTCTCTCCCCCCTAGGTGGTATTTGTATATTTCCGCCCCTTTTAGAAAGTCGAACCTGCTTTTACTCTTTTCGATGCTGTCTTTAATCGCCAGGACTTTACTGAGCAGCCCCGCGCTCAAGGATGTATATTCCGGGTCATAGCCGCTGTTGTAAAGGTATACACAGTTATTATAATCGAAGCACATAATCTCTGCCACCGGTTTGGCGTCGAGTTCCAGCACGCCGAGCCTTAACAGTCCGACCCCGGTCATGGTCTCGGCCAGCAGCCTGAAGAAAGATTTCATTTGCTCCGTCATGAAGCTGGCTTTATCCTGCCGGCTCTCGACGAACATCTTGAAAAAGGTATCCATAGCAGCGGGAACAGCCGTGATATCGTCGATGAAGCGGTACTCCACGTCACCCGCCTCAGATAACCTTCTCAGTTTACGTCTTATCTCGTGCCGCTGTTTAGTGCTCAGCGATAAAAGATACTCGTCCCAGTCGGACGGCAGGTCCATCTCCAGGGATATGTCTTCCTGAGTGCTGACGACTTTATGCCCTCGTTCGGCGGCTATGTTCGTAAGCCCGGTTAATATTGTAGAATCGGAACGTATGTGCTTCAGGTCTAGCGACTTTATGCCATTCTTTTTCAAGTCGTCCATTAGAATATTAAAGAAATCATCCTCCATGCCGGGCGTAACGATGAAGTCCAGATAATCACAGACATCGGTATTACCGATAAGACTGGCTGTTTTTTCCTTTAGCATTAACGGGGCAATACCGATGATTTTCTCTCCCTGCCGTACCGTGCGTATGAATGTCTCGTACCCGGAACCGAATATCTGCCACCAGACCTGTATCCAGGCCGGTAAAACGAACACGGAACCCCAGTGGAGTTTTTGCCTGGAGTCGGTCCAGTATGAGTTCAGGGTGTCCAGGCTATCTTCGCTAATGGTGCAGCTCATATATCTATAAAGTAGTCTAACATGATAGTACCCGGCCTGCAAAATGACTAATATCACATTATGAGACCTAAAACTTCGGTTCTGTTCGGTTTTAGTTGTTTCGCCATTTAACATCACCCCGTCTTGGCCTCTCCCCGTCTTGGCCTCTCCGACCTGCTTCTCTGTGCAGATGGTTACATTCAACTGGTCAGAGAGGGGAGAGGTTTTGTGAGGGGGGCTAAGCCCCCCTCTCTCTTATACTCCCCTCTACAGCCAAAAAGAGCTAAGGTCTACCAGTATAAAACAGGCTGTAGAGGGGTAAGGGGTGAGGTAAAACTGTCAACCAGATGCAAATAGACCTAAAACTTCTGGAGATTGACAAAGAGGCATGCATAAGCTAATCTCTTTACGAGTCAGGTATAACCCCGGTAAGTAAAATCTAAAGAAAGAGGTGGTAAAATAATGAAGCAGATTATTCTCTACAATCTGGCGCCTCACGTGACCGATGAACAGTATAAAGAGTACGTGGAAAATGAGAAAGGCCCGCTGCTTGACAGCCTGCCGGGGGTTAAAAAGTTTGAGCTGGTTAAAATAACGGGCTCGATGAAGGGTGAAATACCTTATAAGTATGTGGGTATCATGCACATAGCGGACCCGGACAAATTCAACAAGGAAGCGGCACCATCAAAGAAGTTCCAGGATTTCGCGGCTAAATGGAGCACGATGGTGGACCCCGGCTTCCACACTCTCATGGGTGAAGAAGTCTACTAACGGTTAACAGAGCTCAGATAAGCACGCCGTCGGTCAGATTGGCGGTATGCACGTAGACCTCTATTCTGGGCTTGCCTTTGCAGATATCCAGGACGGTGGCTTTATACTCCGCCGATTTTAGATACGCGTCGAAATCTTCCTGCTTTTCCCAGAGCAGCATGGCTCCCTGGGCGGCTGTTTTGGGGTCCATGATGAAGTATTTCTCCTTGAGCCCGGGAATCTTGCGGCAGTCTTCCACCACCTTCTGGATGTGCTTTCTCGCCACGTTGATATCGGCCAGCATTTTCCTGACTTCATCCTTCAATTCGAATCTTACGATTACGGCTAACATTCCTGCCTCCTTATAAATAACACTCTCGATATTTCTATCTGTTTTTCGGGAGGAGGTGCTTCAGGTGAGGAAATTTGTCTTCGGCGTGGGGGAATATCAACGCCCTGGTAAAGGTCTTATTAAAATCCGGCTCGATGGTCAGTTCTACGTATTCCACCTGCCGGGCCATGACATCGGCCTCTTTTCTCTTGTCCGTGTTAAGGAGGGCCATGCGGGCACCGTCGCCGGCGGCATTGCCGACCGCGTACACGCATTCCGGGTCACAGTCGGGGAAAAGACCGATAACGGCCGCCGACATCTTATCGATGTAGCTTCCGAAGGCTCCAGCCAGAATCACTCTGTCTATTTTATCGATTCCCAGCCGGTTCATCATGATTTTAGCGCCGGAATACATGGCGCCCTTGGCAAGTTGTATCGCCCTGATATCTTTCTGGCAGATAACGATATCATGGTCGATAGCTGTTTCCTTCGCCCGGGCAATGACGAACTCCGGTCCGTTGCCGTTCCGGCGCAAACGCGTCGACTTTATTCCGTTATTGAAACGTCCGCCTTTGTCGATGATGCCCGCCAGGAACATCTGGGCCGCGACATCGAATATCCCCGAGCCGCAGATACCCCGGGCGCCGATATTCTCGACTTCGGTATTCCAGCGTTCGCTGCCGATTACCTTGAACTGCACTTCTTTCGTCTCCGGGTCTATCTTGAGCTTCTCGATGGCCCCCGGAGCGGCGCGCATGCCATGCCTTATCTCCGCACCTTCGAAGGCAGGGCCGGTGGCGCACGACGAGGAGAGCAGCTTTTTACGATTTCCCAGAATCAGTTCGCCGTTGGTGCCTATATCTATAATAAGCAGCATTTCGTCCTGGTTATAGGGCTCTTCGGCAATGAGCACGCCTACGTTATCCGCGCCGACGAACCCGGCCTCTATCGGCAGGACGTGGATGTAAGCGCCGGGCGCTATCCTGAGTCCGAGGTCGCGCGCCTTGATATCCAGGGAGTGGTGCACGCTGGGCGGGAACGGCGTCTTGCCGAGGTGGCGTGGGTCGATATTGAGGAAGATGTGGTGCATGCAGGTATTGCCGACCACGGCCATATCGATAATATCCGAGCGCCTTACGCCCGCCTTCGCCGCGGTCCGCCCGGCAATCTGGTTTAACCCTTTAATTATAGCCCGGTTCATCTGTCTCAGGCCGTCTTTACCCTTCACGGCATAGCCGATGCGGGACATCACGTCCTCACCGTAAGCCACCTGCGGGTTCATCATGGCGTCGGTAGCCAGTAACTCGCCGCTGGTCAGGTCGCAGAGATAGCCGGCTACGGTGGTGGTGCCGATATCGACGGCCAGGCCGTAGCCCCTGGCAACCTGCCCCGGCTCTATATCGATTATTTCTTTCTTATTCCAGACCGAGACGGTTATCTTCCATTTGCCTTCCCGCACGACGTTCTGCAAGCTCAGCAGAACCGGATAATCGATGGTCAGGCCGCGTAATTTGTATTTCTTGTCGAGAGCTCCCTGGAGTCGTTCGAAATCGCCGAGGGTATCGTGCAGGGTGGCGGGTTTGAGTTCGATATAGTACTTCTTCACCGCCGGCTTGAGCTTGATATCCCGGATAGTGGCCTCTTTGCGCACTACTTGTTGGCCTTTGCGGCTTTCCTCCGGGACGAAGACGACGATGTCATCGTGGATGCGTGTCTGGCAGGACAGCCGGTAGTTCTGGCGCAGCTGCTGCTTGCTCAGGAATTTCTCGTTGGCTTCACCGGTGTTGGAAACAGACGCTATCGTAGAATTTACGCCATATTTGGCGAAGTAGCCTTCTCCGATTCTTACCTTGCACTTGCCGCAGGTGCCCTTGCCCCCGCAAACACTCTCTACATCGGCGCCTAGCTGACGGGATGCCTCCAGGATTGTCGAGCCGTCTTCAACCTTGCCCCGCACGCCCGACGGCTGAAAAACGACCGCATATTTCTGGTCCTTCATCGTCCACAATATTACCACGTAAAGATGTACTAATTCAAAGCTGAGATTTGTTTCACATCTACATAATTTTTACCTCACCCCCTGTGTCCCCCTCTCCAAACTGAGCTTTTAAAAACTCCCATGAATATCCTGTTTGGAGAGGGGGAAGTATTTTTGAGAGGGGGTTTCACCCCCTCTCGCTGCGCACTCCCTCTTTAGGGTGGAAAAGGATTGAAAATCCCCCTTTACGAAAAAGGGAGGATAAGAGTCACCCTCACTTGCTCTCTTCCGTTAAGAGAGAGGAAAATGAACTAAAATCTCCCTTTAATAAGGGGGGAGACATGAGCGGGGGATATTTAAGGGGATAAGCAAAGGATGATACTGGACGGCCTGGGTGGGAATAGATATCACAGAAAAGAGGCAGCGGGGGAGGAGTTAAAGAGTCGCCAGCTTCTCCAGGTGGTAATTGACATCCCCGAAGCTGAAGTCGCCGGCACGGGCTTTCTTGGTGTAAAAGTGCAGAATATGGTCTTCCGTGAAGCCGATAGCGCCGTGGACCTGGTGGGCCGAGTGCATTACCCGGCGGCAGGCCTGACTTACCCAGGCCTTGGCTATCGCCACCTCCCTGGCGGCCGGCAGCCCTTCGTTTATGCGCCAGGCGGCCTGATACGTGGCGAATCTTGAGCCTTCGACATCGATAAGCATATCGGCGCAGCGGTGCTGTATGCTCTGAAAGGCCCCGATGGGGTGACCGAAGGCTACCCTCTCCTTGGCATAGTCCAGCGTCAGGTTCAAAGCCTGCTGGCCCAGCCCGACCATCTCGGCGCACCTGGCCGTGTTGGCTTTCCGGAGTATCTTTTCAACGTACGCCCAGCCTTTGTCTATATCTCCCAGGACATTATCCCCGGAGACTTTAACATTCTCGAAAGTAACTTCAGCTTGTTTATCGCCGGATATAGTTTTCAACGGTTTACAGCTTATGCCGTGGGTATTTATGTCAACTATAAACAGCGTTATACTGTTATCAGGATTATCTGTTTCCCTGGTTTTTGCGGCGCAAATCAGGTAATCGGCTACTTGCGCATCGGTTACAAAGAGCTTTATACCGTTGATAACAAAGTCATCACCCTGTGGTGTTGCTTTCGCCTGAATAGCGTCAGGGGTATATTTTGCCGATTCTTCTGTCAAGGCCAGCGTTACGATAGTCTTGCCTTCGGCTATGCCGGGTAAATATTTCTGTTTCT
>DATLAD010000062.1:0-12405 GCA_035527575.1 Dehalococcoidales bacterium | reverse complement strand
TCAACAGCTTCAAATTCTTAGAAACAAAGGGTATCTTGAATTTGTAGAGAGAGGTAAGTACAAACTCAATTAGTATAATGCGACATTTTATTTTTGTCACAACGGAAGGCTTCACCACTACTCCATTGGACAGGGATATTGAGAACCTCCAAGTATTGGGTATTGTGAGCGGTATTGATGAAAAGGAAGCATTTGTTACATTCATCAGAGAGAACCCCCATCTGGAGGATTCAGGATTTGAAGATGTAGTAGCAATGGAATTAAAAAGCCAAATTGAATTCCCCTTTTCATTGAGGACATCACAATAACATGCCCAAATACCATATCTGGACCATCGGCTGCCAGATGAACAAGGCGGAGTCGGAAAGGCTGGCGAGCCGCTTCGAGGAGCTGGGTTACGAAGCTGCGGATAACGCCGCGGAGGCCGACCTCATCGTGCTCAATAGCTGCGTGGTGCGCCAGAGCGCCGAGAGCCGCGTCGTCAATAAACTGCACGTCTTGAAGAAGCTCAAAAAGTCGAGGCCGGATACGGTGCTGGCACTGACCGGCTGCCTGGTAAACACCGAAACCGACCGCCTGCGAAAGAGCTACCCGCATGTCGACCATTTTTTCAAGGCGGGGGACTACCCTCCCTGGCTGGAAAAGAGCGATACGCTATCGCTGCCCCGCCTTCCTTCGCCTGCCGTCTACGTCACCATAAGCCAGGGCTGCGATAACTTCTGCTCCTATTGCATCGTCCCCTACCGGCGCGGTCGGGAGAGGAGCCGGCCGGCATCAGAGATTGTCTGCGAGGTGAAGGAACTGGTGAGGCGGGGCGCTAAAGAGGTCACCCTGCTGGGGCAGAACGTGGACTCCTACGGGCACGACCTCCCGGGCAGGCCTGACCTAGCCGACCTGCTCGCGGAACTCAATGAAATCGACGGGCTGGCGCGGCTGCGCTTCCTGACCAACCATCCTAAGGACATGAGCCTGAAACTCATCGAAGCTATCGCCGGACTGGACAAAGTGTGCGAGCAGATAACCCTGCCCGTGCAGGCCGGAAGCGACGATATTTTGAAGGCGATGAAACGCGGCTACACGGTGGCGCAATACCGCGGGCTCGTCAAACAAATACGCAAGAATATTCCCGGCGTCGCCCTCAGCACCGATGTCATCGTCGGCTTCCCGACGGAAACCGAAGACCAGTTCCGGCAGACCATCGACTTGCTATCCGAGATGAAGTTTGATACAGTGCATATAGCCGCCTATTCGCCCAGGACGGGAACGGCGGCGGCCCGGGAGTTCGACGATGATATACCGTCCGCCGAGAAAAAGGAAAGGCTCGGTAAAGTCGAACGGTTACAGGAAGAAATCCAGACCGAAATCAACGCCCGTTTGACGGGCAAGACAGTAGGAATACTGGTGGAGGGAAGGAACAGGGACAAATGGTACGGCCGCACCCGTACCGACAAGCTGGTATTCTTTAGCAGCAGCAACGATTACCTCGGGCAGATTGTGAAGGCAAAAATCGATAAAACAAGCCCGTGGTCGTTGCAGGGTAAAATCCAATCAGGCAAAATCAATCAGGAGGAAAAATGAATAAAATATTGAAAACCGGACTCATCGCGGGACTGCTTATCGCGGTCCTGGTATTTTTCGGCGGCTGCCTGGCTCCGGCGGCAGGTGATGGGGAGGGAACAACCGGCAGCATCTGGCCCATGATTATCTTTCTGGTCGTAATCTTCGCGCTATTCTACTTCGTCATGATACGGCCGCAGCGCAAGCGCCAGAAGGAACACCAGACAATGATGCAGGAGCTGCAAAAAGGCGATAGAGTCGTCACCGCCGGCGGCATCTACGGGACAATCGAAAGCCTCAGCGAGGAAAGCGTCGTCATTAAAGTAGAATCGGGAGGGACCTTGAGGGTCGCCCGGGGGAGCGTCGCCGTACGCCGAGAAGATATACGTAAATGAGCGCGAGCCAGTTAACCGAAAAACAAATTGATACTATTGTCGACCTTGCCCTGGCCGAGGATACCAGCCACGGCGATATCACCAGCGAGGCGCTGATACCGCCTGACCTCTCCGGCAAGGCGTCTTTGCTGGTGAAAGACAAGGGCATCCTGGCCGGCATCGAGGTGGCCGGGCGTGTCTTTCAACGCGTCGACCCGTCGCTGGAGATAGACATACTGATTAAAGACGGGGCGGCTATCAAGCCGGGAGATATCGCCGGTACGATAGTCGGCAGCGTCATCAGCATCCTTAAAGCGGAGAGGGTGGCCCTCAACTTCCTGCAAAGGCTGAGCGGCATCGCCTCGCTGACGGCGCAATACGTGGCGGAGACCAGCGGACTTGCCGCCAGAATCGTCGACACCCGCAAGACAACTCCCGGCATGCGACTGCTGGAAAAATACGCGGTGCGGATGGGCGGGGGTCATAACCACAGGATGCACCTCGGCGACGCCGTTCTCATCAAGGACAACCACATCGCCGCGCTGCGCGCCATGGGCATGAACATAAAAGACATCGTTGCCAGAGCGAGGCAGAATGCGCCCGCCGGGATAACCATCGAGGTGGAGGTCACCAATGCCAAGGAAGCACGGGATGCCCTGAAAGCCGGGGCCGATATCATCATGCTGGACAACATGAGCGTCAACGAAATGCGGCAGGTGGTTAACCTGGTATCGGGGCAGGCCAAACTGGAGGCCTCGGGGGGCATCACGCTGGACAACGTCCATCAGGTGGCCATGATGGGGGTCGATATTATCTCCATCGGCGCGCTCACCCATTCTTTCCGGGCGCTGGATATCAGCCTCGAACTGGAGTCGCAGACTCTGAAGCTGCTTTAAGCAATTACACGCGGCGGCTTTCTGGCGCTGGAAAAATAGCTATCTTCGTTATCCTCTATCTTTATATCGATAAATCCAGCCATCGAAAGCAGCCTCCGCATCTCACCGGCGTCAGGAATAATATCATTTTGCACGACCGGTATCTGGCGGTGAATCTCGTTTATATGATGTCGACCCGACGTATGACAGATAAACAGCCTGCCGCCGCTTCTGGTCACCCGGAAAATCTCGGTAAGCGCTCCCGGCTTGTCCCGGAAGTGAGGAAAGCTGGAGTAGCACACCACACTATCGAAGGTCTCATCATCGTGTGGAATATCGCCGACATCGGCGCAGAGATAGCAGACGTTGCCGTTAATGCACTTAGCCCTGGCGATTTTCAGCATCTCCTCGGCGAAGTCCATGGCGACTATTTGCCCGTTATCGCCGATGGCGCTCAAGAGATAAGGAAGGAAGACGCCGGTCCCTGTCCCGACGTCCAGCACCGTAGAACCCGACTTTATATCCAGTCGGCGCGCCATGCGCTCAAGTTTAGTCACGTCCTTTTCCGACACCTCTTCATCCCAGATAGCCGCTCTCTCGTTAAAATACTCTTTAATCATGGCTCTTCCTCCGGAAGAGGCTTTCTCCGCCACCCTTTTACTCTTCTCTTGGGAGAGAAAATGGCGGCAATCATAAATATTACCGAGGAGGTAACGACGATGGTGGCGCCGCTGGGAAGGTTAAAAAAGTATGAAAACAGCAGTCCCACCCACCCCGAAAGCACCCCGAAAGCAGCCGCGAGCAGAAACATCTTTTTCATACTATAGGTTAGCTGGTAGGCCGCGGCAGCCGGATTTAAAATAAGGCTGAAGATAAGCAGCCCTCCTATGGAACGAAGCGACGCAGTAATAGTAGCGCCGGTTAAAAACAAAATCCCGTACAGGAATAGCGCCGCCGGTATGCCTACCGCCAGCGCCGTATCACGATTAAAAATAGTAGCCTGAATTTCTTTAAAGAAGACGGAGACCAGCACCACCACCACAACAGCAACTATGCCCAGCAATATGATGTCGCTCCTGGTATTGGTCAGAATACTGCCCCAGAGCAACTCAAGGGCTCCCGATTTTGTGCCGGGCATCAGCCCCATGAATAAAAACGCCAGTCCCAGCATCAGCGAAAAAATAACCCCTATCGAGGTCTCGGGGCTGAGCTCGCCGCGGTCGGCAAGCGGTCCGATAATCGCGGCGGAAAGCAGAGAAACCCCGAAAGCGCCTACCAGCGGATTGAATCCCAGCCAGAGCCCGAGCAGGGCCCCGGCAAAAGCGGCGTGCGACATGCACACACCGATAAAGGGCATATGCATCAGCACCACGAAGACACCTATAGTCGCACAGGCTATACCGCCCAGAAAGGCAGAGAGAATGGCATTCTGCATGAACTGGTAGCCGAAAATGGAGAAATCCAAGCCAATGTCTCCTTACTATTTTGCCGCGACTGCTTCTTTCCGCCTTCTCTCCACCACAGACACGGGCATATCGTATAACAGGCTGAGGTTGTTATTCGTGAGCAGTTCATCAGGAGAACCTTCACCCCAGATAACTCCTTTTTTCATCAGCACCACGCGGTCACAGGTCACCGGTAAACAACTGAGGTCATGGGTCACGAACAGAGTGGTCAGAGACCTGGTATCATGAATCATCTTGACCAGTTCCAGTATATCGCTTTGCGCTTTCCAGTCCAGCGAGGCGGTCGGCTCGTCAAGCAAAAACAGTTCCGGCTGCTGTACCAGAGCGCGGGCGATAGCCACACGCTGCAGCTCACCCCCGGAAAGGTGGCCGATGGGACGCTCTGCAAGGTGGCTCATCCCGACCAATTCCAAGGCTTCCTCCACGATTTCATAGTCGCTCCTGCCCGGCCTCTTAAACAACCCCAAGATTCCATAGCGGCCTATCATCACCACCTCGCGGACACAAATCGGCATACGCGGGTCTATATTCTGCACCTGAGGTACATAACCCACCTTTTTTCTCAGGGAATGCCCGTTCCCCGGTCTGAGATAGTCTCCCAGCACCCATACTTTTCCGTCGAGCAATTTGCCCATGCCGTTGACTACCGTGAGAAGCGTGGTCTTCCCGGCGCCATTGGGACCGATGATACCTACAAACTCTCCCCTGGAAACCTTAAGGGATACGCCCCTGAGGGCAATATCTTCCCGGTAAGAGACCACGGCATTGTCAATAACTATCAGCTCATTATCCATAGATACCCCTCTCCCTGCTTTACCACAGTAACTATCTGCCGACTGCCTCTAAAATCAACTCAACATTCCGCTCGATAGCTTTTTCCCAGGTCTCCGTATCATCGAACCCGCCCGGGAAGTTTGACAGTATTATCCTGCTGCATCCCAGTTCCTCGGCCAGACCGGCTCCGGCATCCTGCCCGCTCTGCAGGTTATCGATAATCAGGGCTACATTCTCCTGCCTGCCTTTATCCACCAGCTCTTTCGTTACCTGGGGAGTTAACGAATCGGGCACCCCGAAGGTCCGGACGATATTCAGACCCGTCCAGGCGACAAACCCAGTCTGCTGTTCGGCGCACATCACATTGATATCGGCAAGGTTTTTCCCGGACAATTCAGCTTCTATCCCGGCGCCTTTGGCGGCGACGATGTCCTTAAGCTCCGACGCCGATTTCTGATATGCTGAGGCGTTTTCTTCATCTACCTGGACAATAGCAGCGGTGATATTGTCTATGGCTTTCTGATATACCGCCGGCGTCATCCAGTTGCCTTCGATATTGAGAATGATTATGGTGAGGTCAGGATTATTGGCCGAATCAATTAATTCCCCCGTAAATTTCTCGCCCTGCCAGCCGTGCATGAGAAAAAGGGCAGCGTCAGCCAGTTTTTGAATGTCCCCGGGCGAAACATCAAAGTGTCCCGGGCACTGGGCGGGGGGAATAATATTGACCACGTCGACCCTGTCGGCGGCTATCCGTTCCACGATAGACGATATCATGGAGGTGCTGGTGACTACCTTAAGTTTATTGCTGTTATCCGCGGCGCACCCGCTCAATACCAACGACGCAACAATAGTTACTACCAGTAGAGTCGCGGCGATAATACCTGTTTTTTTCACAGTAAATACTTCCTCCCATGTAACACCCGGGATAATTTACAAATTTTCGCAATTGCAACTGTTTGCATTTACTGGTTAAAAAAAATTATTGTCCCTGCCCCACCCCGCAACTACCCATTATACAACCAGTCCGCAGAAATATCAACTACTTGCAACTGCAATTATTTGTGATAATACACGAAAAAAATTAATCTTTTCTTTCCAGAATAACGCGGCTCGCCCGGAAGTCAATCTCCCTGATGCTGGCCGCTATCTCCCGTTTCTCACCGAAAAGAGTCGTCACCAGGAGCTTGCCGTCTTCCGCCTTAATCGAGGCAATATCCTCTAAAAAAGGCTCTTTCTCGCCCTTCCCGCCAATGTATGCCTTCGCCAAACACATCGCCCTATGCCTCCTAAAGTCTTTTCAGGGTCCTGGAGAGTATTTCGGTAACTTTATCCATATTCCTGACCGCCTGCAATATCTCGTCGGCGACCTTTCCCTCGCCCATCTGCCGGGCTTTCCCCGCCCATTCTTTAAACTCCTCGCTGTGCTCCTGGTTATGCTCTATCCAGTAATTCAGGAGAGTCTTCAATTTTGCCTTCTCATCACTGCTCATACCATTTCCTCCCAGGAACGATTTAACCGAACTTGTCCCGGCTATCCAGCATGACCGTTACCGGGCCGTCGTTATGGATTTCCACCTGCATGTATTGCTGGAACCTCCCGGTGGCTACCTCCAGGCCGCTCTCGCGGGCCAGTCCCACGAAATAATTAAAAAGCTCCCCGGCCTGCTCCGGCGGCGCCGCCTCGATGAAACTGGGTCGCCGACCTTTCCGTGTATCGGCCAGGAGCGTGAACTGGCTCACCAGCAGAAGCTCGCCTTTGATATCCAGCGCAGAAAGGTTGAACTTTTCTTCGGCATCAGCAAAAATGCGCAGGTTGATAATTTTCTGTATCAAATACTGCGCATCTCTTTCCGTGTCCCCGTCAGCCACCCCGAGAAAGACCACCAGACCAAGCCCTATCCGCCCCACCTCCTCACCGGCAACGCTTACCGAAGCTCTACTGACCCGCTGAAGCAGTGCTTTCACTTTGAACTCTTGCCGGCTTCCGATTCCCCCTTGCTCTTCTCCGGCTCCCCCTTGCTCTTCTCCGGTTCCGCGTCCTTCCTGGAAGGACGATGGTCGGTAACGTAGAAACCGCTTCCCTTGAATATAATCGGCGTGGGGTGAAAGACGCGCCGGGCTATCTCTCTACACTGAGGGCACTCTGCCTCCGGCTTATCATGAAAGCCCTGTTTCACATCAAAACGATGGCTGCATTTACCGCATTCATACTCGTAAATAGGCATGGAATATCACCTCGCAAACTTGTCCACTATATAATTTTAACACTATCCTTTCTTATCAGGCAAGCTGAGACAGACGTGATGGCCTCACCCAGGTATATTGTCCGCCGGGACTCTTCTCTGTTATACTTAACAGGTGCGCCCCCATCGTCTAGTGGCCTAGGACACCGGCCTTTCACGCCGGCAGCAGCGGTTCGAATCCGCTTGGGGGTACTTTTCATTTCCGGCAGGTAAAAGTAACTATTTCAAATCGTACTCGGACAACCGCAGTTCGCGCCAGACTTCTTCGCCATTAAAGACAGCGGTGAATACCAGGGACGGGTCATCCGTTTCCTCAACGTTCGGCACGGGGCCATTGCCGTCACCTCCCATTCCCCGCGGCACGTAAAAAGTGAACGGCAGCGGGTCGGTTCCACCGGCTATGGCTTTATGGTAGTTCCCGATGGCATCATCGTTCCGGGCAATCGACTGCGGGGTGCAGTAACGCGAACCGTTCCAATTCATATCCGCGTAACGGAAAGCCTGCCCGTACGGCGACATCATGACGTCGAACCGTTCCGGGAACATCATACCGTATATCCGACCGAGCAGCTGCTGGCGAATGACGAACTGCAGGCTCGGCCATTTGCCTTTTCCCCACGTCCGGCCGGGGAAAAAGGAATCGGTCTTCTCATATCCGGCCCTGGACATCTCCCAGGCCCTGGCAATACCCTGGGAAATCATGGAATGGTCGCCGAGATTATGGCCGTCGCTGTTCCACTCCCTGCGCTGGAGCTTCAGCCCCCCGACTGACAGGAGAAATGCGAGCTTCAATGCCTGAGACGGCTCGATTTCCTGAGTCCCCAGACTCATAATGTAAGCCAGCGTGGCGATAGAGCCGCCTTTACCCGTCTCCAGGTAATCAATAACGCCGTCGCCGTTTTCGTCATAGGCTTCCAGCACCCTCTTCTTGAAATCGGAACCGGTCAGCTTATCGTTCAACTCAAGATAAGCGAAGCTCATCGCCTGGAGGTCCATCATCGTCTTCATCGGAGCATGGTAAAGCGTGGTGGTGAGCAGCTCGCGGAAGACGCCGCCATCAACGCGGCCGAGTCGCTGGTTCAAGGAGGCTAAAGTACCGCCCTGCCAGAGGTCTTTCCCGACCACGTAGAACTGCCGCTGCCCCAGGCCCCGGCTCTCGCAGTGCTGTAAAGCACCGTAGCGCGAGAACGGGGAGTCGTACCCTTCTCCGGTAACGATGTTCTTCCCCTCTATCCCCGGCATGGGGACTTTCTGGATTACGTCCGAAGCCAGTTTATACTCCCTGCGTACCTTATCTACCCCAGCCACGGGCACCATGGAAAAAAGGTAGCGGGAACAGCAGGTGTCCACCGCCACGGGGTCCATGCCGGCAAAGACGAGACCCTCCGGTATCACGACGCCCCCGGGGCCGCTATGGTTAATATTGACCGTTTCGATAGCGTCAACCAGGTGGAGCATCATGACATCCTGGCCCCTGACCGCCTGGAGGGCATCGGCTATGTTAGCCTGCATGCCGCCGGTCCTCTTCCAGATGTAGCGGCCGTTTTTATCACGAACGGGCATGGTGGTATCGGCATCGGTTTCAAGTACCCACCGGCCGTGCGGCAGGCTCAGCTTGAATCTGGGCGTCTGTAAGTTCGGAACGGCGTATTTCCATGCGTATTTCCCCGGCTCCCGGCTGGCATTCGCCTCCATCGGGTAGAGTCCCATGCCCAGGTTCTTAAGAGTGCAGGTAAAAAGCTCGGACACGTGTATTTTCAGCCTGGTGGGATTC
Source organism: Dehalococcoidales bacterium (assembly GCA_035527575.1). GTDB lineage: Bacteria > Chloroflexota > Dehalococcoidia > Dehalococcoidales > RBG-16-60-22 > JAFGPF01. Next base: position 3,339 of record DATLAD010000062.1, on the reverse strand, counting down.
ACCAGGACACAACCGGGCCAGTCGCGAATGTCCTGCGGGTCGGACGGGTCGCCGCCGATAGCGGCCTTGTGGAGCGTGATAGACTTGAAATTGACGCCGTCCGCCACCGGGACGTCCCGGCCGTTGGAATAATCGGCATCAATCTTATTGATGTCGTAAATAAGCAGCCTGTCATTCACCCTGCCCGCCGGCAGGCAAACGCCGGCGACGCTTTCCTCGTAGCCGCGCATGGGGTCGTCCGTATGAGCGGAGTCATGGCACTCGGCCAGGTACTTCCGGGCGAAGTAGAATCCCCACCCGCCGTAGTTATCGCCGCACTTTCCTTCCATTACGGCCTGGGTGGTAACCGGAGTCCCGAAGGCCCTGGACGCCATGATGGCCGCCGAAAACATCGACGTACCGGCCTCGCCCAAGGCCATCCGGTGATAGGTTATGTCGCATCTGTCATGGAACCAGCGCATCACGGCGGCAATGAACTCCCAGGGCGTGCAGGAGCCGATGAGGCGCGGCTCATGGGTGGTGAAATCTATTATGGGGAGGGTGACGAGGTTGGGTTTAAAGAACAGCTTCTTCCCGGAGCTGACATGCTCTTTAATGTCCCCGGAGAAGGGTGCCTCGGCATCAAGCGATTCCAGGGCGCTGCTCACGGTGACATATACATTATCGATTCTCTTTTTTATATCCGTCCAGGCCTTCTCCGAACCGGTATCGATGTATTCCTTTAACAGCATGGGGTTGGGGCCGTAAGCCTCGGCCGGGTCCATCCGGGCGGCGCCTACCGCCGAGCCGCGGCTATCCAGCTGTTTTTTACCGATTGGAGATTGAACCGTCATGACCGGTCTTGCACTCATCCTGATACTAGTCCCTCCCCGGGGAAAATTCTCACTTCTTCAATGCCAGGTAAATTCTCTCAATATTCATACGCATAAAATTCGCCGCCGGCCCTTCTTTGGGCATTTGAGAGAACTGCTCGGCGAGGGGGACCTTTTCCTGAGCCTCTTCCAGGCTCATCCCCTTTGCGATAGCGTCGGCGACGACGTCTATCCAGGACTGGACAAGGCTGCTCATCTGCGCGAAGCAGTCTTTACCGGCGACCTCGCCATGACCGGGGACCACTTTGTCCACGTCCAGCTGCTGATACCGTTTCAAAGATTCCAGCCATTCGCAGGGTAGAGAGTCCCGGAAGACCGGCGTCCCCAGATTGACATTATCCGAGGCGAAGACTACCCTCTCCTCGGGGACATAGACCGCCAGATTATAGGGAGTATGCCCGGGCATGCTAATAAGCTGGAAGGTATGCTCACCCAGATAAAGGGTGAGACGCTCGGAAAGAGTAATATCAGGCGGGCGAAAGCGGAACGCTTTATCGAGGGGAAGGCTGTCCGGGGCCGTCCACTGGAGCATGCCTTTAATGTCGTCCACTCTGGCAGCCAGTATGGCTCTACGCGTACCCTCGTGGGCGACGACCGTGCCCCCGAAATAACAGTTGCCGGCAATATGGTCGGAGTGAGGTTCGCTGTTTATCACGTAACGTACCGGGCCGAACTTGGCAATCTCCGCCGCCAGCTTCTTCGCATTCGCCGGTACCATGGGAGTATCAATCACCACCACCCCTTCCTTCGTTACCACGATACTGGTATTACATATGCTTGTCTTATTCTCTACGTAAACGTTATCGGTGACTTTTTGCATCATGTCCCCCTTTCTATTTCCTGTGGAACTTTTACGGTCAACTGACGGATATGAAGTCGATAGATGCCAGATATTAATTACTTTAAGCGGCCGACGTCGGTGATGTCAAGTAAAGGATTAGCATAGTCCTGTCAGCATCCGACTGATGATTTATACCTCACCCCTGACCCCTCTCCAGCCTGTGTCTTGGTATAAAGCCAGAGTTCGATTGGCCGGAGAGGGGAGTATAAGAGAGAGGGGTTTGTAAACGCAATAGGTATCCCCTGAAACTCCCTATCTGAAAGGTCACCCAGGTCCTATAAAGCTGCAAATAATTTTGCGTGTAATTGCCTTATAAGCAGCACGTAGAGAACAAGTTACTGGCAATACAGTCAAATAACGCTGTTGGAGATTATAATTACGGGGCTCGGGTCAATAGATAAGAAAGAGTGCAAAAAAGGCCAGCGAAAATCTATAAGTGAGGCCACGATGTGAGGCATTGTACACAAATTTGAACCTATTTACTTATATGCTATTTTATGTGATAGGTTTAACTAAACAAGCTTTTATTATTTGATTGCACAATTTACTTATTTGTTACCTTTGGTTAACAATCTAGACATTTCTTATGGACTGCAGAATACAGAATTGAAAACCAACCACAACAGAACTAAAATAGCTGAGGATGGAGGGGGTATGATTGTCGTTACTGGGGCAACTGGTCATATTGGCAATGTTCTAATCCGGGAACTAATCACACGCAGGCAAATCGTACGTGCTCTTGTAATGCCAAAAGACGACTACCGTCCTTTGACTGGCCTCGAAGTGGAGATTGTCCGTGGTGATGTCACCGACCTGAAAGGTCTTGAATCGGCATTTGGCGGTGCAGATATCGTCTTTCACTTAGCTGGTATCGTTACCATTATGCCCAGCATGAAGAAGGTGCTTGAGCGGGTAAACGTGGGAGGCACGCGTAACGTAGCTGAAGCCTGTCGTGCATCTGGTGTCCGCCGCCTTGTCTATACAAGTTCCGTCCACGCTATTGCCGAGCCGCCACACGGCACGGTAATTGACGAAACGCAGCCTTTCGATCCTGACCGTGTACTGGGTGACTATGCCCGCAGTAAGGCACGTGCCACTCTTCTTCTCCTCGAAGAAGTACGTAAGGGAGGGCTTGATGCTGTTATATGCTGCCCGACAGGCGTTATTGGTCCTTGGGATTATGGTATATCTAATGTTGGCCAGCTTATCCTTGATTTCGCTAGTGGGCACCTAAAGTCATACGTGTGTGGTGCTTATGACTTTGTGGATGTGCGTGATGTTGCTAACGGCCTCATCCTTGCCGCTGAGAAAGGGCAACCGGGGCGCCATTATATTCTCTCCGGGGCCCAGGTGCAGGTTCCAGAACTCATGAAAGAATTGGAACGCAATATCGGTTACCCTGCTCCGACCTATGAGATACCATACGCAGTAGCTCGCGCTGCCGGTGTGCTTGCGAGTGTATATTACCGATTAATACGGGGACGACCGGTGTTTACTGCTTACTCAATTGACGTGCTTCGTAGTAACTCTCAAGTGAGTTCAGCACGGGCGCGTGAGGAACTTGGCTTCAGAACTAGACCATGGCAGGAATCTATTCGTGATCATGTCGAGTGGTTTAGGGTTGAG
>DATLAD010000061.1:0-4192 GCA_035527575.1 Dehalococcoidales bacterium | reverse complement strand
ACCGGCGTACGCGTCGACCTGGAGAAAGTCCCCCTGAAATACGCCGGCCTTTCCTATCATGAGATATGGGTATCCGAATCCCAGGAACGTATGCTGCTGGCCGTCCCGCCGGATAAGGCGGAGCGGTTATTATCTCTTTTCCGGAGCGAGGACGTGGAGGTGACCGTCATCGGCGAGTTTACCGATACCCGCCGACTCCAGCTCTATTACGACGGCAATCTTGTCTGTGACCTGGACATGGAATTTCTACATAAAGGACTTCCCCAGCTGGAACGGGAAGCCGTCTGGCAGCCGCCGCAACACCCCGAGCCGGACTTCCCCCAACCGGCCGACCTCACGGAAAACCTGAAAAAGATACTCGGCGCCTGGAACGTCTGCTCCAAGGAATGGGTCATCCGCCAGTACGACCACGAGGTACAGGGCTCCAGCGTGCTCAAGCCTCTCGTCGGCACGGCTAACGACGGCCCCGGCGATGCCGCCGTTATCCAGCCGCTCCCCGATTCTAAAAAGGGCATCATCGTATCTAACGGTATCAATCCGAAGTACGGGGATATCGATACCTACTGGATGGCCGCCTCGGCCATCGACGAAGCTTTACGGCAGGTTATCGCCGTCGGCGGCAGCCTGGAGCAGGTAGCCCTGCTGGACAACTTCTGCTGGGGCAACCCGGAAAAGCCCGACCGACTCGGCGCGCTGGTGCGGGCGGCGCAGGCCTGCTACGATATGGCCATCGTCTACGGCACGCCTTTCATATCCGGCAAGGACAGCCTCTATAACGAGTACGAAACAGGCAAGGAAAGCATCTGCATCCCGCCGACGCTCCTCATATCCGCCATGGCCGTGATGGACGATGCCGGCAAGGCCGTTTCGATGGACTGCAAGCAGGCGGGCAACCTGGTTTATATCATCGGCGCTACGTATAAAGAGCTGGGCGGCTCGCACTACTATGCCGTTAACGGTCATATCGGCAACAGCGTGCCCAAGGTGAACCCTGAAAAAGGCAAGAAGCTCATGAATGCCCTCTCCCGAGCTACGACTAAAGGTCTGGTAAAAGCCTGCCACGACTGCAGCGAGGGGGGCATCGGGGTGGCGGCGGCGGAGATGGCCTTTGCCGGGGGACTCGGCATGACCATCAATCTCAAGAATGTCCCGTTGGCTGAATCCATCGAGCGTGACGATTTTATCCTGTTCTCAGAATCGAATACACGCTTTATAGCCGAGGTAACCCCGCAGGACAAACAGAAATTCGAGAAGATAATGTCCGGCGTCGCTTTCGCGGAAATCGGGCGGGTAACGGATAATAACAAATTCGAGGTTTTCGGTCGCAACGGTAAAGCGGTGCTCACTGCCGCTATCGCCGAACTGAAAGAAGCCTGGCAGAAACCTTTGCGCTGGTGAAGGTAACGGGTTGGGATGAAAAAGCCACAGATAAATTATGCATTTATTGATGGCAATAACCTGCATCTGACTATGAGATATTTGGGCTGGGATTTAGACTATAAAAGATTCCGGGTCTATCTAAGTGAACACTATGGTGTGAGCAAAGCTTATTACTTTATTGGATATGTACCAGAAAATACTGGCCTCTATAATTTTTTACAAGACGTGGGTTACCAATTAGTTTTTAAACCTATTCTAAAAACCCCGGAGGGTAAAATCAAAGGCAATTGTGATGCTGAGTTAGTATTACAGGCCATGATCGACTTGGATAAGTATGAAAAAGCTATTATAGTAAGCAGCGATGGAGATTACTACTGCTTAGTAAACTACTTGCTTGGTATTAACAAACTAGAACGTGTATTGGCTCCATGTGAAAAAGGTTGTTCTCATCTATTAATTGAGGCATCCAAGGGTGAAATAGCTTATATGGATAATCTGAAGCAAAAATTGGATTATATTAAGAAAAGAACCCTATAAGGACGGAACCTCATAGGGCGCTTTTCGTCGTGATTCTTGTAATATTATAACAACAAGTGTTGTAGAAGTCAAGGATAAATGGGTAAAATAAGGGTATAAATGGGTATTCTAGAGTAATATAATTATTGACCAATAAGGTATGATGCGAAATGGCTAAAGTAAAAACATTAATGCTGCGGGCTCCCGGGACGAACTGCGATTTTGAGACGCAGGTAGCCTTCGAGCAGGCCGGGGCAGTGGTCGACTCGGCGCTGGTTACCGAGTTATTCAGGGGGGAGAAACGCCTGGCGGACTACCAGATACTGGTCAGCCCCGGCGGCTTCACCTACGGCGATGATATCTCCGCCGGCAAGCTTTTAGCTAACGAAATCAGGCTGAGACTGGGAGAGGATATCCGGAAATTCGTCGATGCCGGTAAGCTTATTCTCGGCATCTGCAACGGTTTTCAGGTCCTGGTAAAGACGGGGATTCTTCCGGGCATAAAAGGAAAGACTAACCAGCCGGTGACCCTGACCAATAACGACTCCGGTAAGTTCGAGTGCCGCTGGATTTACCTCAATGTCAATGAAAAAAGCCCCTGCGTCTTTACCAGGGGAATAAAAAGTATGTATCTCCCGGTGGCGCACGGGGAGGGAAAGCTGGTGGCCGAACCCGGCGTGGCCGAAAAATTGAACGTCGTCGTACAATATGCCGACGAAAATGGAAATACAGAGGCGGGCTACCCGCACAATCCGAACGGCTCGGTAAGGAACATTGCCGGCATCTGCGATGAGTCAGGAAGAATCTTCGCCCTGATGCCACACCCGGAACGCTTCATCCGCTGGACGCAGCATCCCCGCTGGACGAGAGAAACACCGCGGACAACTGGCGACGGACTGCAGGTATTTTTAAATGCAGTAGCCTGGGTAAAGGGTATTTAGGCGGGTTGATTATTCAGACTCAATGAGGATAGAAGTCTACTTATCCTCCACGCCCTGGTCTTTTATATAATCAATGGCGTCCTGAATGGTTACTATCTTCTCAGCAGCCTCATCCGGTATCTCGACTTTACGGTCGTCGCTGCTGAATTCTTCTTCCAGAGACATAATCAGTTCTACCAGGTCGAGCGAATCGGCGCCTAAATCTTCAACAAAGCTAGCCGTGGGCACGACGTCTTTTTCTTCGACTCCGAGCTGCTCCACAACTATCGCTTTTATTTTCTGAAAGATAGTTGCCACTTTTCCCCCCTTTATTTTAAGCTTTCTACCGGCTGGCCAGCGTACTAACCGACCCCAATACCCCGTTGATAAACTTAGCCGAGCTCTCACTCCCGAAGGTCTTCGCCAGCTCAACCGCTTCGCTTATGGCTACTTTAACCGGTACTTTATTATCAAATAAAATCTCGAAGATTGCAAGTCTGAGAATGTTGCGGTCGACCATCGCTATCTGTTCCACCGGCCAGGCCGGGGCAAACCTCTGGATATTGCGGTCGATGTCGTCCTTGTTGCGGATGGCACCTTCCACCAGCTCGCGGACAAAGGAGTTGTTTTCCTCTGATAAGTCCGTTTCGGCCAGAAGCCGCTCTACCACCGCCTCGGGGCGGCGCGCCACGGAGTCGACCTCATATAGTGCCTGCAGGGCAATAGTCCTGGCTTTGTGTCTCGTCCCTGTCATGATTTTTAACGTCCTGAGCACACATTATAGCATAACAGGGCGCGGCGGATAAACAATCTGATTCAGGTTCTGTTTGTATTTGGTTAACGGTTACCTCACCCCTGACCCCTCTCCAGTCTGTTAAATAGTGGCCAGCCATAGTTTTTCCTGGCTGGAGAGGGGAGTTAAGAGAGAGGGGGCTTCGCCCCTCTCAAAATCTCTCCCCCTCTTCAAACAAATTATCTATGTTTCGTTAAGTGTCTCTGTTTGGAGAGGGGGACACAGGGGGTGAGGTTGGTAAAACAGGATGAGCGTAAATGCTTCGCTATCCGTTCAGGCCGTAGGTAACGAGTTCGATAAGTTCCTTGTACAGGTCAGGATCTCGCTTCGTGTATTCCGAGGTATCCGATATGGCGAAGAAACCGCGGCGGAGCACCTCAAAATAGAAAAGGATAGTATCTACGGAGAACCTCGGGTCGATGTAGCCCTGCTGGCTGCCCTCTTTAAGAAAGGCCACAATAACCGGCATCATGTGGTTCAAATACATATCTTCCAGGAATGCCCGCAACTCCGGGTCGTTTTGTAAAACGGCCTGTTGCAGCTCCCCCTGGAACTGGCTGACGACCTGCGTTTTATCAAAAAC
>DATLAD010000060.1:0-5902 GCA_035527575.1 Dehalococcoidales bacterium | reverse complement strand
CGGCTGAACCTCGATTTCTTTTCCAACAACCTCTGGGACCGGTTGGGTTCGAGGGCTTTGATATCCTCCCCGCAACACCTCGCCAAGGGTGAAGAATTCTGCAAGTTCTATCCGTTGGGCACCGGGCCCTTCAAGTTTGTCGAGTGGAAGCGCGATGCCTACATCAAATATGTCAGGAACGATAATTACTGGCAGCCGGGTAAACCCTATCTTGATGGCTTGATGATTCTCTTCATCGCCGACCCGATGACAGGCTCGGCCACTCTCATGGCAGGCGAGGCGGACGCGTATTACCAGCCAGGTTTTAAAGAGGCGTATGACCTGGTGCAGAAGGGGTATAATAGTTTCGCCATCCCCGGGTTGATTATGGGATTGTCCCCCGATACCAAGAACCCCAACTCTGCATTCAAGGATGTCAGGGTACGCCAGGCCCTGGAGTACGCCATTGACCGCGATGCTCTGGTAAAGACTCTGGGGTACGGGTACCTTCATGCCCGCACTCAATTCATCCCGCCTGGCTACCTTGGGTACCTCCCCGAGCTGAATCGCCAGTACAATCCGGCTAAGGCCAGGGAACTGCTGGCAGAAGCCGGCTACACCAACGGGTTCAAGACCACGATCGTCGCGGATGCCGAGTTCGTGGACCGCGACATGATGGCTGCGATACAGGCCTATCTAGCTGCGGTGAGTATTACCACCGAGATAGACTTTGCCGACCCCGGCCGGTATGCTGACTGGCGGAGAAAGAGCGGCTGGACCAACGCTCTGATGTTCATGCGCAACGGCGGGTTCCCCTGGCCGCCTAACCTTTCTGCGTTTATACTTGACGCGAAGCGTAACGACTACGCCAGCATGGCCAGACCTGCCGGAATGCAGGAAATACTGGACGGTCTGTTAGCGGCGACGACCCTGGAGTCACAGACTGATCTGGCTCAGCAGTTGGAGAAGATGTTGTTTGACGATGCCACGTTCATGCCGCTCTATACGCAGGACTCGGTCGGTATTGAGGCTCCGTGGGTTCAAGATTGCAACCAGTTTGTGACAACTATCACCGAATGGACTCCGGAGGACGTCTGGCTAAATAAGTAATAACGCAACATCAGATTCACGGAATAAACCCTCGCACACCTAGCCTGGTGTGAGGCGACCAGAGGCATTCCGGGTGCTGGCGGCCTGAGGCAGCCGATGTTTTAGCACCGCGGGCACCCGGTCTGCCCTGGTCTGGTGTAAAGGTAATTGAACCACTTTGGACGTGATGACGTTATTAACAGGATTACGGCTCATCCTAAGAACATGGCGGCGTCTTGGCAAAAAGACTCCCTAAGAGGTAAGATATAATCGCATAGCAGGCAGATTCCGGGATTGATGGGCAAAAATAACAGCGATAATTCAATACTATAACCGGCTTCTCTTCCCAGAAGGTTTGCCCATACTGGCAGGAGTAAAATTATGACGGCATATATAATTCGCCGGCTAATAGAAGCAATAATCGTTATCATACTCATCAGTTTGCTGGTCTTTTTCGCGATGCGCACTCTGCCGGGAGACCCGCTCATGATTTACATCATGCAGCAGGATATCAGCGAGATCACCCCGGAAATACAGGCCCAGCTCAGGCATGAGTTCGGGCTGGACAAGTCGCTGCCGATGCAGTATATCGACTGGATCAACGGTTTATTACACGGTAACATGGGGAAATCGATTTTCTACAATGAGTCAGTCACGACGCTTATGCTCGAGCGCATCCCGATAACCCTGACGATAGGTCTGATATCCATTGTAATCAGCGGGATTCTCGGTATCATAGCGGGACTGGTAGCGGCACTGAGGCGGGGCAGTGCGCTCGATAATATCGTGACGTCTTTAGCCAATTTCGGGATATCCGCCCCAAATTTCTGGCTGGGCGTCATGATGATCTATTTTTTTGGTCTTTATCTCGGATGGCTGCCCATCCAGGGTTATACCTCGCCGCTGGATGACCTCGGGCAAAGCATAAGACAGCTCATCATGCCAGTCTTTGTCCTGGCTAACTGGGGTGTGGCTTTCATCGCGCGGCAAACCAGGTCAAGCATGCTCGAGGTGGTACGGCAGGACTACATCCGAACCGCCTGGGCCAAGGGTTTGCGAGAGAGCGCCGTGGTAATGAGACACGTCATAAAAAACGGCCTTATCCCGGTTATTACGGTGATGGGCATACAGCTTAGCCGCACCATCGGCGGCCAGGTAATTATCGAGAATGTATTTAATATTCCCGGCGTGGGCCGGTTGATGGTATCCGCCGTCTTCGGTCAGGATTACCAGGTAGTCCAAGCCGGGGTGCTGCTCGTGGGCATAGCGGTTGTGATCTGCAACTTCTTGGTTGATGTTTCCTACGGCTGGATCGACCCCAGGGTACGGTACGATTAAGGAGTATAGAGATTATGGAACTAAAAGACACCACTGATAAGACTTTCTCTGAAGCACCACCGCGCACCAGCGAATTTCGACGCATCATCAAGGTGTTATTCAGGAGATGGGTGGTTGTCTTCGGTATGGTTATTATCCTGCTAACCATAATAGCTGCTGCTTTTGCCCCATGGTTAGCCCCCTATGACCCCAATGAGATAAACATGACCAACGCCTTACTTGCACCTAACCGGGAGCATCTCTTGGGCACGGATCCCCTCGGGAGAGACACGTTAAGCCGTATAATTTTCGGCTCACAAGTGGCCCTAATGGTCGGCTTGGTGGCTACCGGCGTAGCCGCGTCAATCGGCGTTACTCTGGGGTTAGTCGCCGGGTACTTCGGCGGTATAACGTATGCCGTTATCATGCGGTTCATCGATACGCTCATGGCCTTCCCCATCATATTGTTATCTCTGGTTCTCGCCGTATTGCTCGGAGGAGGACTCGTCAATATCATGATTGCCGTAGGTATCGGCCTGTCAGCTACGTACGCCAGGGTAATGTGCGCTACGGTACTTTCCGTCAGGGAGACCGAGTATATATTAGCCGCCCGGACCATCGGGGCGAAAGACCTGCAAATCATGCTTCGCCATATCTTGCTCAATTGTTTCTCTCCGATGATCGTGCTGATAACCATCAACATGGGTGGGGCCATCATGATTGAAGCCTCCCTCAGCTATCTCGGTGTCGGCATAGCGCCGCCCGGAGCGGCCTGGGGCTCCATGGTTACCGACGGCTATCGCTATCTCCTGACCCGTCCGACGCTGGCACTGGTCCCCGGCATAGCCATCATGCTGGTGATATACGCCTTCAATATGGTCGGCGATGGCTTAAGGGATGCCCTTGACCCGAGACTCAGGGGAACAGTCTAATGGTACTGAGCTTTAAACAGGTATCTGGTTTATACGCGCCCCGGGGCAGGAGAACACCCGGGACTTAAGTAAAAAGCCTTTCACACTCGCGATGCCGGGCACTTGGTTTGACACCATACTTTTCTATGGACTTCAACCGACGTCTGGTTAAACAACCGGAGTGAAGAAAGCCAGTGATATTGGAAGCTGCGGAAACAAAGTCGAAAACGCAGCTTCCAATTCTAATGGGATCGAAATATTAAAAGGAGGGTTCTAAAGTGGAGATCTTCGGTGAATATGATGTCGTGGTAGTGGGCGGGGGGACAGCCGGTGTGGCCGCCGCGATAGCTTCAGCGAGGGCGGGTGCTAACACTATCTTGATAGAACGGTTTGGTGCCCTGGGTGGACAAATGAACGTTTCCGGTCCTCCCGGCTTTTCCTTCGCTCACTTATGGAATAATTACGGCGAACAGTGCCTGGCGGGTATTGTCGAGGAGACACATCACCGCCTGGAAAAGGAAGGGCTCGCTGCGCCCTACCCCAAACCCGAAGACCGCAACGCCAATGCCTTCGCCCTGGTGGACCCTGACTGGTGGGGACTTCTCATATTCGAGATGATGACGGAGAACCATGTTAACCTCCTGCTGCATTCCCTCGCTGTTGACGTGGTGAAAGAAGGTGATGCCGTCAAGGGTGTTATCGTCGAGAACACGTCCGGCCGGATGGCCGTCCTGGGCAAAATAATCGTCGAGTGCACCGGGGAGGGTGATATAGCCATGCGGGCCGGGGCCCCGTACGAACAGGTCTCGAAAGATAAATTTGAGATAGAACCGCCATCAATCAGCTTCACGATGGATGGAGTGGACTGGGAAAAAGTCCTCAAACACTTGAATGAAAGTCCGGAAGACGTAATATTCCAGCGGAGAGAAATGTTCCTCGACCCGGAGGAGGGGATAAAATTCCGTAAAGAATATCTTAAAAAGGTGAAGAGTATCAATGATATGCTTCTACTCGGGTCTATCTCTTACCGCAAGCTCTCCAAGGAACTGATTTCCAAGGGCGAACTCCACCCGTATGGTGACCTCGGCTTCTTCTTTACGCCCCGGCAGGGTGGCCGGGTACAGGCCATCTTCCAGCATTCTTCACAGGTCCATCAATGCAATACCACGGACGTACGGGACCTGACCGCCGGCGAGGTTGAGGCGAGAAGACAAGTGGTCATCGCGTTAAAGGCCGCCAGGAAGTACATACCCGGCTTCGAGAATGCCTATCTCACCAGAATCACCACTTACTTGAGGATACGAGAGACCCGGCGCATCATGGGCGACTACAAGTTAACACTGGATGACGTCTATGAGTCGAAGAAGTTCAAGGACGTCATCGCGAAAAGCGTTATGACCATGGGAGGCCACCACGTTGCCAATGTTGATACCCTATCGCAGGTTACGAGAAAGGGCGCCCCCAAGGGCGCGTCGTTCGACCTTCCCTACCGGATCCTGGTGCCGCAGAAGGTGGAGAACCTGCTGGTGGCTGGCAAAATGGTCTCGACCGACCGTGAATGCTATTTGAGGTTCCTGCCGGAAACGATGTTGACCGGGCAGGCGGCCGGCGTGGCGGCGGCGGTCTGTGCCAAGAAGGGCGTAACACCACGGCAACTGGAAAAAGACATTAAACCGGTACAGGATATCCTGGTCAAACAGGGCGCAATATTATTCGGGACCCGTTAATATCCTAAGGCTGTGCACCGCGGCATCTGCCGGATGGAAGACAACCGCCCAAAACACATCATGACGGCGCAAAAAGCGGCCAGCGCGCCGAAGAGGATAAAGGCACTCGTATAACTGCCGGTAGTATCGTAGACCCACCCCGCGTAAAAGGGAGCTGCCAGCCCGTTGTTTACTCTTTATAAGATAATCGCGAATGGTCGCGGCGTTTTTCAGCGCAAAACCCTCTATATCGTTATTGAAGTAAATGTATACCGAATCCAGATTTTTAGCCATTTCTGCTATTCTTTCTGCCCAGTCGGCCAATCGTACGTACAAGAAAACATACATCCCGATGTTCGTATAATGGTAACAAAATAGTATAAAGTGCAGCAGGACTTATCACACAAAAGGGCGGAAGGGTCACTCCGTCTGCGGGGAGTAACTCTCCCGCCTCTCCGCTAGGGGCTCAAGAATGTACAAACAATCTCTACTTCTTAGTCGGCTGACCTGGCTTCGTTGGCCTGCTTCCCGGCTTGATTGGCTGACTCTGTTTAGTCGGCCCGCTTCCCGGCTTGGCCGGCTGGCCTGGCTTCAATGCCATGTTGATTCACCTCCTCATGTGAAAGCATTGCGTAAGTTCTTATCGACCTTTCCTTTCTATGCGGAAGAATATGCCGATTCGTCTGCATTCTTCCGTATAGCTATTGATTAGTACATGCGTTTGTGATGGGCATTCATAACCCAACGCGCGATATCCTTTGGTTTGTTAGAGTCGAACAATTTTTGTCCTTTGCCCACAGGTTGCATGTCAACTACATCGGCTGTATAGATGTTATACTTTTCCCCTTTCTTCTCAAGGTAGCTGGGATTAAGCTCAACCACAGCAGCACCCATGCCGAG
>DATLAD010000059.1:0-8331 GCA_035527575.1 Dehalococcoidales bacterium | reverse complement strand
TACCGGGAGAGAGCGTAAACAGGATGCTCGTTGCGTTTAGCAGGATAAGTTGTTACAATTATCCACGATGAGAGCCAGGGGCTGAATCGTGAGATTGAATACAATCTCGTAATTTCTGCCTGTTGTAACCCCTTACCCACCGGATATCGAACGTTAATTTCAAGGAGTGTAAAGATGGCCAAGAAGAGTTATAAAAAGAACCTGGTAGACAAACCTCATTATGAAGTGGGAGGAAATCAGGTAATCAAGGGCCGCCAGAATCCCACGATGACCTTCATGAGCAACGACCTCGTCCCCGGAAGCGACACCTATATTGAAATCGGCTGGGTATACGAGATGCCCGACCCGAATCCGCATATTCACAACCACTCGCATGACTATAATGAAATAGTCATACATCTGGGGACTGACCCCGATAATCCCGAATACCTCGGCGGGGAAATAGAGTTCGTGGTAGGCGGCGAAAAAATCGTCATCGATAAGACATCGGCGCTTTTTATCCCCAAAGGGGTCGAACACGGCCCATTGACCTGGAAGAGTGTGGAAAAGGCCCACATACAGATGGTCGTAATGCCGGGTGCCGGCACTCTCAAAGAATCAAACCCCGCCGGGTACATTCCTGACGAAAAATAGCTTTCCCCGGACTTATTAATAGAGTCGTCGTATTTATGAAATATGGCTGTAATATAAACGTGCGTGCTTGCTGGAACAATCTCTCCGGCAAGCATTTTATTTAGTTATAAATATCGATCTATTTCGTCATCGGGCGGTGGAAGAAAAAGAGGGTGTAGTTATCATACTAAAGATAAAGGCAGGAGGTGTTATTCATGGATATTGAGGAACTCGGCAGAAAAGTCCAGTGCCTTATCGACCTCGAAGAGATTAAGAAGCTGCAGCGTAAATACCAGTACTGGCTCTTCAAGCAGGACTATGAGAAAATCGTCAAGTGCTGCTTCGCCCGTAAGACCCCCGGCATACGTATGGAGGCATCGGACAGCGGTGTCTTTAAAGAGCGCGAGGGCGTGGAGAGGTTTTTCTATAAAATGGTGGGGCAGCAGAAGACCCGGCCGGGCGGCTTCACCATGCATATGGCCGTGGGGCCCGTTATCGAGATTGCTAAAGACGGCAAAACGGCCCGGAGCATCTGGTTTTCGCCGGGCTGCGCCGGTGGTTCGTGGGTGTGGGGAGTTTACATGGTGGACTACGTTAATGAGGACGGGGAATGGAAGTTCTGGCACATGATTTTCAGTCCGTTCTTCCGCACTCCTTACGATAAAGGCTGGATGAAAGTACCGGTATTCGGCACACTCGCCTCCGGCATGGAGGACGGGCCGCCTTCCCGCTGGAATCCCTATGATAAGACGAAGACGGGGCAGGAGCTATTCCATCATCTCCTTGATGCGCCGGAACCTTACGACAGCATGCCTATTGAATAGCCGGCCTTGACAGGAGCTGTCTCCGGTACTTTAATGTGATTATCTGAATGTTGTTTTACCGAGGTGGGCAATGAAAGGATATGCGGGTAAATTTCTCAGGGTGAACCTTTCGGCGGGGGCGGTGACTGATGAGCCGCTGCCTGAGGAGGTGGCCAGGAATTTTATCGCCGGTCGCGGCTTCGGGGTTAAGTATCTTTACGATGAACTGGCCCCCGGCATCGACCCCCTCGGCGAGCATAATAAGATATTGCTCGTCCCCGGCGTGCTGGCCGGTACGCAGGCGCAGAGTGTTTCCCGGTGGGTGGCCTGCACCAAGAGCCCCCTGACCGGGTGCATCGCCCGTGCCTGCAGCGGAGGTGACTTCGGGGCATGGATGAAGTTCGCCGGTTACGACTTCATTCTTATCGAAGGGATATCGGAGAGGCCCGTTTATCTGTATGTTTCCCCCGAAGGCGCCCGACTGAAGGACGCCGCCGGACTCTGGGGGAAAGATACGGCCTGTACCCAGGACTGGCTCGTTAATGAGCATGGCAAGGATGTCCGCACCGCCTGTATCGGCCCGGCGGCGGAGAAGCTCGTCAGGTTCGGCGCCATCGTCTCCGGCCGGAGGACGGCCAGCCGCTGCGGCGTGGGAACCGTGCTCGGCTCCAAAAAGCTCAAGGCCGTCACCATTCAGGCCAGGAGGAATCTGAATCTTTACGACCCGGAAGGTTTCGATAAGCTTGCCAGGGAGCAGATAGCGATAATGCGGGCCAGCAAGGACTATGCCTACAATAAAGAGTACGGCACTACCGAGGGGGCGATTACCCGGAACGACCTCGGCGTGTTCCCGGTGAAAAATTACCGCTATGGGCAACTACAGGGATATCGGAAGCTGGGGCCGGAAGCCTACCGGAAAATGCGGGTGGGCGAGTTCGGCTGCTACAGCTGCTCGATTCGATGCGGCAAGATACACGTTGTGACGGAAGGGCCTTACGCCGGGGCGAAAAGCGAAGGCCCGGAGTACGAAAGCTACTGGGCGTTCACGGGCCCCATCGCCAGCACCGATATCGGAGCTACGGTGATGGCCGACCAGCTCTGCGACGACCTGGGAATGGATACCATCAGCACCGGCAACACTATCGGGTTCGCTTTTGAGCTTTACGAGAAGGGCATTATCACGAAAAAGGACACCGACGGCCTGGAACTCACCTACGGCAACCACGCCGCCATGGTCGAGCTTATTAAGAAGATAGGCAATCGAGAAGGCTTCGGGGATATCCTGGCCGAGGCAACAGTGCGAGCTGCAAAACGCATCGGCAGGGGCGCCGAAGCTTACGCCATGCAGTCCAAGGGGCTGGAGTTCGCGGGCTACGAGCCGCGCGGGCTCAAGGCGACCGGCTTTGGCTATGCCACCTCAACTATCGGCGGGAGTCACGGCAACGGCTCGCTGGCCTTCCAGGAATGGGGGACGCTTGGTTCGGGGGCGGTCGACCGTTTTGCGGAAGACGGCAAGGCCCGGATAGTTATCGGCAATCAGAACAACGCCGGGCTGGAAGTGGGCATCGTCTGCGCTTTCGCATTCAGCTGTGGCGACTGGTTTCGTTCTCTCTTCCCGAAGATGCTGCATGCCGTCACCGGTATCGAAGAGTTTGCCGACTGGGCCTATCTGGGAAGGGTCGGGGAGAGGGTCTGGAACCTGGACCGCGCCTTCAATACGCGTGACGGCTTCGACCGACGGCACGATACTCTGCCCAGGCGATTCCAAACTGAGCCGCTGCATGTAATCGACGCCGAGGGCGAAGGCTCGATGGTCAGAAACCTGGACGGCTTCCTCGACGAATATTATAAACTGCGTGGCTGGACTGCAAACGGCATACCCTCGCGAGAAAAACTCGAAGAGCTCGGTCTCGATTATGTCGTCAGGGATATGGAGCCGTTTCTGAATAAATAATTCCTTCTAAAATGTGATTATAACAACCAGAATGTCATTCCCGGGGAAGCGGGAATCCGGTGGAGTGTTGGGTATGGATATTCGGGGCAAGCCCGACTATGACAGGAGTGTAATTATTTCTTCCGAAAGGAGAAAGCAATGGACCTGCATTTGAAAGATAAGGTAGCCCTGGTAACCGGGGCCGGCAGCCAGATTGGTTACGGCAAGGCTATAGCCCTGACCCTGGCGGGGGAAGGCTGCGATGTAATCGCCGCTGATATCAACCTCGACGGGGCGAAACAGACCGCCGCCGCTATCGAAGCCCTGGGGCGTAAAGCCCTGGCGGTAAAGGTCGATGTGACCAATCAGGCCGAAGTGGACGCCATGGTCAAAAAGGGGATTGAAAAGTTCGGCAGGATTGATATCCTGGTCAATAACGCCGGCGCCAGCAGCCAGTTGCGGCCGTTCATCGAAATGACGGAAGAGGACTGGGACTTCGACATCAAGACCAATCTTTACGGCCAGATGAGGGTGGCCCGCGCGGTTTTACCCCAAATGATAGAGCGCCGGTACGGGCGGATTATCAATACCTCCGGCGGGCAGGGTATCCCCAATATTTCCATCTATGGCGCCGCCAAGGCCGGCGTGGTCATGTTCACCCAGGCGCTGGCGCGGGAAGTGGCCTCCCAGGGGGTCATCGTCAACGCCGTCGGCCCGGGACTCGGCAAGACCGGTCTTGTATACCGCGCCCCGCAGGAGTTTCTGGAAGGGGAAAAACAGCGGTCGCTGCTGAAACGACTCTGCGAGCCTTCCGACGTGGCGCCGGTGGTGGCCTTCCTGGCCTCGGACAGGTGCAGCTACATGGTAGGGCAGCTTGTCCAGTTGAGCACGTCTTAATTATCTAACAGCGTATCCCAGGGAGTGTCCAACTGGGGCACCGGTATCTCGATGACCACCGGGCGGTCGGCCTTCAGTGCCGAGCTCAGTTGCTTGCCAATCTCCGCATGGCTCGATAGCTTTATCCCGATAGCCCCGAACGCCTCGGCGAATTTGACATAATCAGGGTTGTGTAATTTATTACCCACAAATCGACTCCCGAACTGACGGCGCTGTATGCCGGTGACGGTCCCGTAAGCGTTATCAACGAAGACGAGAGTAACAACGTTTATCCCTTCCTGGACGGCGGTGGCCAGCTCCGCAGAGGCGTAGGGGAACCCCCCGTCGCCGCAGATAGCTACCACGGGTCTGTCCGGGTTGCCTACTTTGGCGCCGAGAGCAGTGGGGAAGGCAAAGCCGAGGGTGGCGAAATATGAAGAATCGACATAAGAGCGCGGTTTATTGACAGGGTAAGCGATATCGCACCACTAGCCGATATTCGTGATATCCGGCACGATGATAGCATCGTCCTGTAAAACTTCACGGATTGACCGGATAATGGCGAGTTGCACCGGCGCCGCCTTTTCCAGTCGGGTTCTTATCTCAGCCCTTATTTTGGCAATCTCTTTTTCCTGCCAGCGGCTGGCAGATGAGTTTGAAAGCTCTTTCAGCAGGGCAGTCAGGGCGGCGCGGGCGTCGGCGGTAATACCGAGGTCGATTCTGTGGTTTCTCCCCGGCTCATCGGCATCAAAATCTATCTGGATAACCTTCTGGTCGGGTTGCATTCCCAAACGGGTATTGCCGGAGGCGCGCAGCCGACTCCCCACGACGAGGACGACATCCGCCTGTTTGAATACAGGGTTAAGCCAGAGGACGAAGTTGCCGGCACACAGGGGATGGTCGCAGTGGATAACGCCCTGGCCTTCCGTGGTCATGACCACCGGCGCGTTGAGACGCTCGGCCAGCTGCGTAATTTCAGCGGAGATATCCGATTTCACGCCGCCGCCCCCGGCCAGAATCAGCGGTCGGCTGGCCTGGCTGAGGAGGTCAGCCGCTTTCCTGATTTCTTCAGGTCCTGGTTGGGCCGGCGGGCCGACTTCGACCGCTGGCAGCGACATCTCGGCCTGCTTCGCCCACAGGTCGAAGGGGACTTCGATTTCTACAGGTCGCGGGCGGCCGTTTTTAAGCTGTTTTAAAGCCTCCCCCAGGACCTCCGGTATTTCTTCCGCTTTCAATGCGCGCCCGCACCATTTGGTCAGGTGGCGGAAGATATCAATCTGCTCGTCAAGCTCGTGGAGGACACCGCGGTGGAAACCCAGGTGATAGCTCTCTATCTGCCCGGAAATCAGGAGTACCGGTGCCGACGCCGTGTAAGCGGTGCCGATGGCGGCGGCGGTGTTCAGTGCCCCAGGGCCGGGCAGCACCAGAGCCACGCCTGTTTTATCGGTGGTGCGGGCGTAACCGTAAGCCATGTAAGCGGCCGTCTGTTCGTGGCGCGTGGATATCCAGCGGATGTTTTTATTCCGGTAGATGGCATCGACGGCGTCCATTATCTGTACGCCGGGCAGTCCGAACACAACCTCCACGCCCTCCCGTGCCAGCAATGCCACCATGGCTTCGGCGCCGCTCATATAGGGCATGATTCCCTCCGTACCCGGTATATACCTGCACTTATATTATAGTATAAAAATATAAGGGTGAGGCAACCGTGCGGAGATAGTGAATTCACGTGGGGGAAAAATTATAGAAGAATAAGCAGGAAACCGGCGCTAATAACGACGACGGTTTATCGAAAGCCGTGATTAATTGGAAGCTGCTGTTATCCGCAGCCGCATTACGATGTCTCAGAACTTACGAATCGCTCGGTTTGTTTTATTAATTAATTTATTTTCAAGCCCGCGTGCTTTTGGCCATCGCGCTGAACCGTCTTCCGTATACTTTGTCGAGGAGTGATTTGATATCCCGGAGTCTTTCCGCATCGCGGGCTATACAACTCAAGCGGTAGGTAGCCCATCTTTCGATTTCGCTATCGGCTACGCCCAGGGCCCGGGCAATGCTGATGGTTTCATTGGTTACCCTTTTAGAATAACCGGTACTTTCTTCAAACCGGGCTTGCACTCCGTAGGCTATGGCTTCCATCTTGTTGAAAGATGTCGTCTGGTTTCTTCTGGTCTGTTTTTCGACTCGATCAGTATTTGAAGTATTCAATAACCGATTCTCCTTTTGAACCATGGCCGCTCCTGGCCAGGCTCTCCTGCCTGTTTGAAGGAGCGATTGCCCGGGTAATATTGCGAATTACTATTTTGCTCCTTTTAATTCTCTATTTTTTACCCCCTTCCTTCGTATTTTCATTTTCAAATAGCCATCCCCTAATGGGCATGTTCCACTTCTCCAGGAATTCTCTGAAGTCCTTCTTGTCGATGCGGTAATGCCCGCTGGGCAGTCTGAAAGCCTTCAAACGGCCGCTTTTTATCCATTCGAGCACCGTGCTTTTGCTGACCTGGCAGTACGTGGCGATGTCTCGTGATGTTAGCCTGATATTTTCCCGGTAATTATTTCTGGGCAAAGAAAACTCCTCGGTTATTTTACAGTCATTACGGCCTGTGTGTTTTAAGTGTTTTTTACGATGTGGGCGTATTACACATATGATAGGTATACAGAATTACAAACAAGTCACAAAACGGGAGGTAAAAGTCACAAAAAAGTCACAAAGTTAGTACTTTCGGATGTGTCATTATTAAGCCGTACCTCAGGATTTTCATTCAACAAGTCTTATATGTGATTACATAAAAGTCACAAAATATCGCCCGGATATCACAAAAATGTCACAAAGAGTCTGGTTTGACAAGGCGTTATATTGCTGATAATATAGAACGTCTGGAGCTTTGTTAAAATGGTCAAGAGAAAGATGACGGAAAACAGGGTACCTGAGTTCGGGGTAAAGCATGGGGCACGCTCCGGGCACCAGCCGGAGTCGGGAATTGTCGTGAGGAGCAAGGTATGGCTGGAGAAAGACGGCAAACTGTTAATGGGGTGGGGCAGGGCCACGCTGCTGGACCGCATCGACCAGCTCGGTTCGATATCGGCAGCCGCTAAGTCGATGAAGCTGGCTTACCGTAACGCCTGGCTATGGGTCGAAGCCATGAACCGCCTGGCGCCGGAGCCGCTCGTGGTGAAATCCACCGGAGGGGTCAGGGGCGGTTATGCTCGCCTGACCGAGGAGGGGCGGAGGATTGTCAAGGAATACAGGGAAAAACGCGCCAGCGTGCGACAGATGCTTGAACACGGAACGTAAAAATAATTTATCAGGGCACCATATTTACAATAATATAACGTTGTGCATAGTAAGCAAAGCGTTGGCGTTCTGGAAAGTTGTGAAGATTGATGAAGAAATTGTTACTGGTTTTCCTCGGGGGGTTGTTGATTATGGCTGTCAACGGATGTGCTAAAGAGGAACCAGAGACGATAACTGCCTTTGTCGGTTCGGCGAGCAAGCCGGCCATGGAAGAAGCTGCCCAGCTTTTTGAGGAAGAAACGGGGATAGTGGTTTATTGTAACTTCGGCGGCTCGGGGACGATGCTCTCTCAGATTGAGTTGTCCAAGAGCGGGGATTTATATATCCCCGGCAGCCAGGACTATATGGCCAAAGCGGAACGAAGGAATGTCATCGACCCCGCTTCGGTGAAGAAGATTGCTTATCTCATACCGGTAATTGCCGTCCAGCACGGCAACCCGAAGAACATACGGTCGCTGGCCGACCTCGCCAAACCCGGCATAGAGGTGGGCATCGGCAATCCGGAGGCGGTCTGCCTCGGCCTGTACGCCGTGGAAATTCTGGACTACAACCACCTTCTGGCCGACGTGGGCAAGAATATCGTGGTGAATGCGGAAAGCTGCGAGAGAATCGCCACGCTGATATCGCTGAAATCGGTGGATGCCGTTATCGGCTGGGATGTTTTTCACGACTGGGACCCGGAGAATATCGATGTCGTTTATCTGGCTCCGGAGCAGCTGCCCAGGCTCGCCTACGTTCCCGGAGCCGTTACCGAATTTACTAAAGATAAGGAAAGCGCCCGGAAATTCCTTGATTTCCTGGTGTCTTCTCAG
>DATLAD010000058.1:0-2563 GCA_035527575.1 Dehalococcoidales bacterium | reverse complement strand
CGAGGCCGGTATCGGGGTGATGGCGGTCTCCATCATCGCCAGTATATTCCTGTCACGCCACCTGCTCAGGGTAGCCAGAAAAGAGGACTCAATGGCGCTGGAGGCTAACGCGCGCAACATCGCCGCCGATGTCTATTCCGCGGCCGCGGTATTCGTCGGGCTTCTCGTGGTGCGCTTGACCGGCCTTGTCATCATCGATGCTATTCTGGCCGGACTGGTCGCCCTGTTTATCTTGAAAGTAGCCTTCGACGTGCTGAGGAACTCTTTGGGCGGACTGGTGGACGTGAAGCTGCCGGAGGACGAGGAGAGCAACATCAGGACGGCTATCACGGAGCACTTCGGCTGGGAGGTGGTCAGCTTTCACAAGCTGCGCACCCGCAAGGCCGGCAACCAGCGTTACATCGACCTGCACCTGGTCATGCCCCGGCACGTTACCATCGAAGTAGCCCACAAAATGTGCGACCATTTAGAGAAGGACATACTGCACCGGCTCGTCCGCACGGATGTGACGATACACGTGGAGCCCTGCGACGATAAGTGCGACATATGCAAGCTCACGTGCGAGGACCGGAAGGGGTAAAAGACTTACAACCCCCCACCTATACGTACGCAATAATCCCCTTGACGATGAACTGCCCCCCGAAGTAGAGCAGCGCCACGCTGAGGACGATGAAGACCCACTCCTGCACCTTCTGTCCCCAGAACGAGTGCGTCCGGTATATGGTGAAGGAAACTATGGACAGCCAGACGAGGTCGCAGAGCCAGTGCACGACCATAAAGAAGGGAAGCCCCCACGTGCCGACCGCATCGAGGAAGTTCATAAGGAGCAGGCTGCCTACCGTCACCCACCACACCAGGAAGAAGGGGTTAAGCCCGCTCATGAGGATGCCCGCGGTAAAGGCGTTGTAGCTGGTGTCTTTGCCCTCCCGCGCCAGTTCCCGGCGGGCACGGAAAAGTCCGAAGCCCATCCAGACAATCATGCCTCCGCCGAGCACGCTGAGCACCAGTTGTACGACGTCGTTCTTAAAGAACTGCGCCAGGCCGAAATAGACGAGCAGTATCAGGGGCACCTCGACGACGGCATGGCCCAGTGATACCCATACGCCGGCCCACTGTGATTTTAGACTTTTAGCCAGCGTTACGGTAAACATCGGCCCGGGCATCATCACGCCCGATAGTGAAGTTACCACGACAGTCCCTAATGCCGCCAGCATCAAAGCTCCTTAAAAAACACAATTTCCCCATTATAGCATCTATCGTAACGTAATCATTAATCTTGGGAGTTTTACATTGTTCCCCCAACCCCCTTTCTATGTTATCTATTCCCACCCGGGCCGCCCAGTATCATCCTCGGCTTATCCCGTAGATATTTCCCACCCCACTCCATAAGCGGGGCGTCTAAGAGGGGCACCAGCCCCTCTTTTATATCTCTCCCCCTCTCCGACCAGACTATCTGTGGACTGGTTCTATGCGGCAGGTCGGAGAGGGGGACACAGGGGGTGAGGCTAAGCCATAATCTCCACTCCGCTTGAGTTCAATTTCCTGTTGCACTATACTTAGGCCGAAGGAGAACGAAAAATTGTCACTGGACCTGACCAAGGTAGCGGCGCAGGTCGGCGCCATGATATCCGGCCTTAAAGACTCCCGCGCGGAACGTCAAAAACGCCTTAAGTTCGCCCTGGAAACGCTCGGCAGTCCGGCTATCGACCTGGAAGCCTTGAAGAAGAAAATTAAAGCCGGCAAGACGACCTGGCTGGTGGCCGAGCTGGTCGAGGGGCTCAATAAACGCTACCCGGTACCCCCCGCCCCTGCCGACTTTACCGTCATGGGCAGCGACGGCTCCCATATCGACGTCGACCGCCACCGCTCGACGCGCTGCTACCTGATAAATATCGGGTCGGTTGTTATCAACTACGGCAGCCGGCCGGACGCCTCACTTTCGAGTTCTCCCCGCCTCTACTCCGACGATAAAGACCTGGCGGTTATGCCGCCGGGCGGCGGGCGCGAGCAGCCGGTGGAGGGGACAATCCTGGGTATTAAACGCTCTGTCGAGGAATGCCGGGAACTGGCTGACCTCGCCGCCGGACAGCCCGCCGGTAGTGATTGCCTGGCGCTGCTCGACGGCACGCTTATTCTCTGGGGGCTGGAGGCGTACCCGGAATTCGTCACCGACACCCTGCTGACCAGCGGCCTGCTGAAATGCCTCGACGCCATGAGAAAGCTCAACGGCGAGAAAAAGGTGGCCCTCGCCAGCTACATCAGCTTTCCCCGCAGCACGGACGTCGTCAATGTATTAAGGGTAGCCATCTGCCCCAGCGATATTCCCGACTGCGACCGCGATTGCCCGCCGGGGAAAGAGAGGAAATGCGAGGCGGTGGCCGGCGTGCGCGACCGCGACCTGTTTATCAATTTGCTGGAGAGCGGGGAAAGGTCGGCGCTGTTTATCAGTCCGTCGAAGATAGTTAAGGAACGCTACGGAGAGCACCGCGTCTATTTCTTTTACCTGAGAGTCGACGACGAGATAGCCCGCATCGAGATTCCGCAGTGGGTGGCGGAAAACGAG
>DATLAD010000057.1:0-35973 GCA_035527575.1 Dehalococcoidales bacterium | reverse complement strand
CCTTCACATTAGTTAGGGCATTTTTTAAAATTATATTCTAACCATAGGGAGAATGCTAGCTGACGGGGCTACAAAGAAGGTAAGGGTTCTCTTGACATTTGGTTGGTGGTTTTATCTAATTTCACCTTTACAAATTTGCAGGATATGATATATAAGCAATATTATCATACGAATAGTGATATATAGAAAGCGTTGAAGGCGAAATGATGGGTGGAAATAGCTTAAAAAATGGTGAGCCGCACAGGAATCGAACCTGTAACCTGCTGATTAAGAGTCAGCTGCTCTGCCAGTTGAGCTAGCGGCCCATCATGTAACTGCTGTTCCTCATTTTATCATCATAAGATATGTTGTGGCAAGCAGATTGAGGCTGACCGGTAGGCAGGCATAAAATAAAGCTCTCCCATATAAAGGTGGAGGAGAGCTTTATATATGACTTTGCTTGAGCGTGTCAGTTTTGCACGTGCTCGGCGAGCTTAACATCTTGTATCGGCGCCAGCAGGTTGCCGTCTGCCGTCATAATGTCCCTGGCGTTGAGGATACTGGTGTCCGGGTGGGCCAGGCGGAACTTTTTCATGACCTCGTCGTGTTTCTGAAAAGAGTCTGTCTCATTCTTGGCCGGGCCCTTTGGCTCTTCCGATTTTCTTTTACGTATCCATAGTATTATCATATTCTTACCTCCCGCGAAGATTTATTTATACAGGTCATAAGGGAGTCTCCCTGTTGACTCAGCTTGCAGTCAGGTAAAACTCGGGTAAGGCGGCGCTTCTATCGGCGCCGGTCCCGTAGCAGAAAAAACAGCCCTTATCGATAGTGATTTTATATATGGCGTATCCCGGCAGCATGAAGCTCACCATGCCGCTCTGCATCGTTAGATAGGTCTCCCGGGGCGTTTCACCTTCACCCGGGTTCACTTTTTCCCACCGGTCGATATCGGTCTGTACGTAAATGCCGATATTAAGGGTCATGTAACGGTAATAATGCACGAGTTCGTCGGTATTGGTGATATACAGGGTAAAGAGCGTGTCGGCGTTGTTGCTGGAAGAGTCGATACGAAAAAGGTCGCCCGGAGTGACGCCGCCAATGGCATTCCCGAAGGCATTCAATTTCGGTGCGGCGGCCGGCTCTACTGCCTCTATGTTCATAGGGGTATTTACGGCCATGGCTTCGTCATAGGCGTATGCCACCGGCCAGGGAGCGAGGAGTAAAGCCGCAATCAGTGGGAAAATCAGTTTCCTTTTCATTTCATCGGGCCTTATGCTTCAACCCTGTATTCCGGATGTATTGCATATCTGGTTTTTATCTCACAGTCTCAGCTTATCGCCGGAGCGGGGAACAAAACATAAAAAGCCGGGGTGGAGCTATAAACAATGCATAAATGTTTTGGCGGGGATAGAAGCTGATAAAAATAGAAAGGGCTTAGCGTTTTATTGGCTAAGCCCCCACTACCTGTTGGAACGTTACCAAGCTGGGGAACAGCTCGTAAAGCGGTTTTTTATTTTCAGTATTTTCCGGTGCGCATATTGGAAAGCGGGTCGACCGTGGAGGCGGTATTCCGTTTCAGGGTATCTACAATCCGCTTTTTTAACGTGTCGACGCCGAAAGGTTCGGTCAGATAGCTGTCGCAACCCAGGTTCAGTCCCCTGACCGTGTTGTCGCCGGTACCCCAGGTGCTGAGCATCATGATGGGGAGATGGGTCCACTGGCGGAGTTGCAGGCAGATACCGATTCCGTCCAGTGTCGGCATCATGATATCCAGGATGATAAACTCCGGGTCTTCCGCTTCGATTACGTCTTTGAGGCGGAGTCCGGTGTGGCGGGTGCTTATTATCTCGTACTCGCCGTTGTTGAGTACTTGCTGCAGGAAACCTACCAGTACAGGGTCGGTGCTGATGGTAAGGATTTTAGTTTTTGCCAGCATGTCAGCCTCCTTGGGGTTGTTGTTTAATGTTCTGGTATAAGACTAACATCAGGGCAATAAACAGAGCATAAACGGCCGCAGGAATAAGATAAATATCTTATTAATGATTGGGCGGGGTGGGGGGAGACAAACGCTGCATGCGCCAATAACGTAAATACGGTTTACATAAAGTATCGGCTCAGAGACTATTAGCCTTTCTTATCGTATACGCTTTTAGGGCCGGTGGTGAAATAGAAAATGGGCCTGTCCACCCTGCGGAAGTATATAGGACAGTGTGAAAGACCTGCGGGCACGAAGACCGCGCAGCTTTTAGTAAGGATATGCTTTTCATCACCCAGGTGTATTTCCACCTCTCCGCATAAGTCGTGCGGGTCTTCCGGGTTGCTCCCGAAGAACCCGATGTATTCGTCCCAGTCGTGGGAATGGCTGTTGGGCGGACTACCCCCGCCTGACGCTTTCCATATCAGGGCGCAGTTAAGATAGAAAGCTCCCTTGATGACCTCGTCATCCACAACGACCACAATCTCGCCGGAGCGTTCACCCGCCGGCGGCCGGGGAGGCCTGGTCCTGGGAGGCTTTGCCTTGGTGATAATGTATTTTCCGTATTTCGATTTGGCCAATTGTTTTTCTCCTTATCCGGACTGTTTTTCAGAGGTCTTTCTTTTCTTCGGCGGCCCGCCCGGCTTCCATATGCGGGTGAGCGATACTTCCAGGAATACAAGGGGTTTCTCGACCTTTTTGAAGACTATCGGGCAGTGCGTTAAGCCGGGGGGAATGGAAACGACGGCGGGGGTGGTAATGACATGTTTTTCGTCGCCCAGGGTGAACTCTATTTCCGCCCCGAAGTCGGTAATGTCCAGCGGGTTCCCCCCGATGAAGCAGAGCATTTCGGCGAAGTCATGCGAGTGGGGGCGGTCGAAAGACATGGGCCTGGAGATGCAGTGATAACCCAGGCTGCAGTCCGCATCGAGCTCGCCGTTATGCGCCACGATTGATTTGCCGGTGTAGTGCGGTATGTCTTTAATAAGTTTCCCTGTTAATATATGTTTTCCGTACCTGGTTCTGGCCATATTATGAAGACCTCCTGGCGCCGAAAATGGAAAAAGTAACGATAGGTTGTACCTGATTTTACCCCTAAGAGAGAGATATACACAAATAAAAAAGGGGAGCCATAACGGCTCCCCTCGTTTCTTTCTGATTGAGAGTGTATCTCTTCTATTGTATCGTGGCCAGGTGGTAGCCCACGCCGGGAATGGTCTGGATAAACTTCGGGTTCTTGGGGTCAAACTCCAGCTTGCGGCGCAGCCGCCCGACGAACACGCGCAGGTATTCCTTCTCGGAAGAATATTCGTTGCCCCAGACGCTCTGTAGAAGCATGGTGTGGGTGAGGACTTTATCGGAGTTCACTGCCAGGTGTTGCAGCAGGGCGTACTCGGTGGGGGTGAGCGTTATCTCTTTGCCGTTAACGGTGACGCGCCTCTTGGCGAAGTTAATCTCCATGCCGTCGCAGACGAAGTTCGACTGTGCCGGCGCGACACTGGGGTCGCCGCGGTGCCGGAAGGCCGTCTTGATTCTGGCCATCAGTTCCGCGATGCCGAAGGGTTTGGTCAGATAGTCATCGGCGCCCAGTTCCAGGCATTTCACTTTGTCGTTTTCATCTCCGCGGGCGCTGAGAATGATAATGGGCACGTCCGACCATTCCCGGATGCGGCGGACCACTTCCACGCCGTCCACCTTGGGCATCATGAGGTCGAGTATTATCAGGTCGATGAAATCTCTCTGCACCGCTTCCAGTGATTCCTCCCCGTTGGTGGCGGCAACGACTTCGTAGCCGCGCGCCTTGAGATTCGTGCCGAGCAACCTCAAGATGGCGGGGTCGTCGTCCACGATAAGAATGTGTTTTTTATCCATAGCTGTTCCCCCTTTAGTCCACCGGCAGACTGAAGCTGAACCTGGCGCCTTTAACCGGTTCGCTTTCCACCCAGATTCTACCGCCATGCGCCTCGACGATACCCCGGCAGATGGCGAGCCCCAGTCCGGTACCCTTTCTCCTTAAGGTCTTGCGACTGTCTCCCTGGAAAAAGCGTTCGAATATTTTCTGGTGAAGCTCCTGAGGAATGCCGATGCCTTCATCGGCAACGCTTAAAATAACTTCTTTGCCGTTTGCGCGAGCTTCGATGGTAATGGTCATATTATCATCCGAGAACTTCACCGCATTCTCCACAAGGTTGGTCAGCACTTCCCCGATACGGCCTTCATCGATGGCCACCGGCGGCGTTGTATCGGGGATGTCGATGCGCAGGTGGTGTCTGGCGGTCAGGTTGTCCAGCCTGTCCTTTATCGAGTCGATTACCTCGGTAAGCTTGTGGGGCTTTCTTTTCACCTCCAGCGCTTCGGCTTCGAGACGCGACATCATGAGCAGGTCGTCCACCAGACGGGTCAGCGTATCGGCGTCTTTGTCTATGGACACAAGGAAGTCGCGCCGTGTCTGCTCGTCGAAAACGACATCGGGCTGCAGGAGGCTATTGGCGGAGCCCTTTATCACGGCCAGGGGGGTGCGCAGTTCGTGAGATACGTTGGCCAGGAACTCGGTGCGCATGGAGTCCAGCTCCCGGAGCGCCCTGGCGCTCGATGCTTCTTCGTACAGCTGGGCGTTTCTCACGGCGATGGCTATTTCGCGGCCTACTCCCGTGAGGAGCTCGATATTATTGGCGCTGAAGTAGTTTGCGAAGCTGGTGGCTACGCCCAGGACGCCGATGCTCTCCCCTAAAATAGTCAGGGGAACGCCGGCAAACGAGCGGTAACCTCCGTTGCTCAGGAAGCTGATGTCGGATTTTGCATCTTTTGTTAAATCTTCGATTATTTCGGGTCTGACTTCCCCGAAAATACGGCCGATAATATCGCTGTCTTTGCCCACCTCTTTCGGCATGGCCTGGATTATCCTGCGTGAAAACCCGTGGTGGCCCTTCAGCAACAGGCGGTCGTTTTCATGGAGATAAACGAAATTTGCCTCCAGCCCGGTGGACCGGGCTAATTTCTCCAGCGCCGTATCTATAATCTGTTGCAGGTCGAGGGACTGCGATACCGCCTGGGATACGTTGAGCAGGGTACTGGTGATGCGGTTGTGCCGCTCCAGTTCTTCCACCAGCTGCTGGTTTTCCATGACCAGGCGCTGCTTCTCCAGGCCGCGGCTGATGACGGATAAGAGGTTCTCCGGGTCCAGCGGTTTCTCCAGGTAGGCGAAAGCGCCGCGGTTCAGCGATTCCACGGCATTCTTTACCGAGGAATGGCCGGTCAGCATGATGGCGATGATTTCCGGGTGCATATCGATTATTCTGGAGAGCAGCTCAGTGCCGTTGGCATCGGGCAGGCTGATATCCAGGATAGTGGCGTTGTAGAAACGCTCTCTCAGCCGGGATATCGCCTCGCCGGCGGAAGGAGCCGTTCCTACCTCGTAGCCCTTGCTACCCAGAATGCGACTGATGATTTGCAGGAAATCGAGGTCATCATCGACTACCAGTACGCTTTCATTTGCCTTCATCTACTCTCCTGGAATGACGTGCCTTTTTACCGATTTTCTTCACTATATCGGCGGCTTCGGCGGGGTCGAAGGGTTTGTAAAGGCAGGTAATCGCCGAAGCTTTCTGTGCCTTGTCCAGGGCTTCTTTAACTTCGTTACGGAAGCCGGTCATCATGACAGTGAGGATATCCGGGTTGATTTCCTTCAGGCGGAGGAGGGTCTCCAGTCCGTCTATGTTCGGCAGCTTGACATCGATAAATGCTATCTGGCAGGCTTTTTCCTGCGCTATGATAATTGCCTCTTCACCGCTGCCCGCCGTCAATACCTCGTGCCCCTGCCGTTTCAATACCTGTGTCAGGGTATCACAGATATCGGCGTCGTCATCGATGACGAGAATCGGCTCGCTGCTGGCTGCCTCGTTAATCAGCTTTATCAGCTGCTCTATCCTTATCGGCTTCTGTATAATCCGGCGAACGCCCTCGTCTTTGGCTGACTGAAGCAGGTCTTCGTCGGAATAGGCCGTCATCAGTATGATAGAGGCTTCGGGATGCGTCTCCTTTATTTTACGGAAGGCCTCCACGCCGTTCATCTCGGGCATGACGATGTCCATCAGCGTAACGTCGAAGTCCTGTTCTTTAAACTTGTTTACGGCGGATGCCCCGTTGCTCGCCGTTTCCACGTAAAAACCGCGCCGCTTCAGAATCATGGCAAATGTCTCCAGTAAATCCTCGTTATCATCGACTACGAGAATCGTCGGTTCGTCATTCATTTCAGGTCTATCTCCTTTTTTCTAACGGTAGCTTCACGGTAAAGGTTGTGCCCTGGCCTGCCTGGCTGGCGACTTCTATTTTGCCTCCGTTTTGCTCGATGAGCCTTTTCGTAATGGCCAGCCCCAGGCCGATACCCTTAGGCTTGGTGGTAAAGAGCGGCTCGAATATCTTGCTCATGTTCTCTTCCGGTATGCCGCAGCCGTTGTCCTGGATTTTAATCCAGATAAAGCTGTCCTCCGTGCCGGTGTCTATGTCCAGCTTTCCGTCTTTCCTGTTCATGGCCTGTATGGCATTGGAAATGATGTTGGTGAAGGCGCGGCTTATCTGCTCGGCATCCGTCCTGACCTTCATGGGATGGCCGTTGAGGTTGGCCTTCACGGTGACGTGCTCCGGTACGGATATCCATGACAGGCTTTCGTTGATTAAATGGTTGAGGTCGACTATGTCCGGCGATGGCGGCGTAATGCGGGTGAAGTCCAGCAGGTCGGTGACGATTTTGTTGGCGATGTCAATCTGCTTGTCCAGGACTTTCAGGGTATTCGCAGCCTCCTCGTCGCCTTTATCGGTGATGGCCATATTGAGCAGATAGGCGCAGTTCCTTATCACGTTCAGCGGGTTGCGCAGTTCGTGGCCGACGCCCGAGGCCAGCTCGCCGACGGCGGCCAGCCTCTCGGAGCGGATGAGCTTCTGCTGTACGTGCTCCAGGTCCTTCGTCCGGCTTTCGACCTCGTCTTCAAGCTGTTCGTAGTAGCCCTGTAACGACTGCTCCAGTTCCAGCTGCCGGATAGCCCCGCCGATTCTCTCCACGAGGGTCTTGGTCAGGTGGTTTCTCTTCTTTAAATAAGGGTTATCGCGGGAGGAGTATATCTCCACGAGCCCCATCGCTTCGCCGCCCACCACCAGGTTCTCCGTTATCTTACTTAGAGATTTCTGGAAACCGGGGCTTTTGTAGACCTGGTCCTGGAAGGTGATTCTGACATTGGTTTCTTCGGGGGACTGCATGGCGTGGGGAATAAGGGCCACCACCTTCGCGAGGAACTCGTCTATGGAGCCGCTCTCTTCCACCGCCTTGCCGGTATCGTAGAGGCATTTCATCTCTTTCATCCTCTGGCGGTGCTCTGCCTCGCTTTTCTGAAGCAAAGCGATGGCCGCTCCGACGGCGCTGAGGATGATAACGAAGGCCGTAGGTTTGAACAGGGCGTTGGGATAGGTGTCTATCAGTATGGCGTAAGGTAGCAGGATTAACATGGCGATAAGGGCGGAAAGTACAGCCGGTATGACGCCGAGCACATAGGCGGTGTATACCACCGGTGCGAAGAATATCAGACCGAGAAAGTCAATCCCGTAGAAATCGTGGAGGCTGTTGAGGGAGTTCTCCATGGATGTCCAGCCGAATAAGCCGCCGATAACGGGCAGATAGTAAATGATGGAACAAAGCACCATGATGGTTATGATGTACCGCAGGTGTTTATTTGCCCACCAGCTTTTTTTATTGCGTTTGTAACTCATCTTCGGCCTCCCTGGTTTAAAGGGTACGATCGCTTCCTAGCCATGGCTTCATCAACGACAACAGGTATTGCGGGCAATTTTGCCCGGTTGCCCTTCAGTTTCAGGCTACTACTGCTGTACCATGGCAGGCAACCATGATAACCCCCTATTTTATCGGGGAATTCCCTCAGTCCCGTGAGCAGGAATCCCCGGACTGCGCGGTATATCTTATTTAGCTTTTCTGCCATTCTTTTATAATTCCCTTTATCTCGTTCAAATCGTCCATTAGTTCCCCGGTCGTCACATCGGGCATCGACTTGATGAGGTTGGCCAGCGGGTTCTCTTCCTCCTCCTCATCGCTGAAGAGGTTGTTAATGGAATCACTGAAATCCTCCAGTTTTACCTCTTTCTCCTCTTTCGGCGGTGGGGGAGTTCCCGCGCTTACCTCGACGACCTTAATTCCTTCCCCGCCTGCCTCGAACACGTCCGCCCCTGCATCTAAATCATCGATGTCGGACATTGTATCTTCAGGTTCGATCGATAGCTCGGCCACAGGTCCGTGGGGCCTGGCTAAAACATGCGCATCCTCCACAGGGGTAACGCCTTCATCGGAGAGCTCCAGCAGCTGCTGCGCCGTTTCCTCGAGGTTCTTGGTCCTGCCGTTAATCTTTTCTTCCATCTCGACGATTTGCTCAATCGTGGTGCCTTCCGTCTCGGCGGCGTCTTTGGGCTTTTCTTTGGATTTGCCTATATTAAAACCTTTTAAACGCATTGGTGACCTCCATGATAGCAAACTATCGTAAACCTGCTATCCGTTCCCTCTTATTTTTATCGGAAGTACCCCTCGCGGTACGCCTTGGATAATATTGCATAGACTTCGTAAAAATCAGTTTTTCCCTGGTCGCAAATACGCTTCAGGACGTCAGACCTTTGCTTTAATACCTTGTATATCTGCCTTCTTTTTTCTTCCGGCAGGCCGCGCCTGGGGGCGATTTTATTCTCCAGCAGGTATGAGTTCTGGAAACCCCGGAACAGAAAAGTGTCGTTCAGAGGGTTCCAACAGAAGGTCTCGATGAAAGAAAACGAGTCGGCTATCGAATCGTAGTTGACGATTTCATTGATGCTGGTCAGGCGCCGGGCCAGGCCGCCGTTGGCCAGCCGGACCTGCTGGCAGATAACGACGACGTTAAGATTGTCCACGTACGTCTTGGGTACGTTGATGGGGTTGCCGGTAACACGCTGGATGAGCTTGGATACGGAGGCGGCGTGGAAGGTGCTCATCGTGGCATGACCGGTTTGCATTGCCTGAAAGGCGATAGCCCCTTCGACACCACGAATCTCGCCGATGATGATAAGGTTGGGCCTCTGCCGCAGGGCAGCCTTGAGAAGGTCGAACATGGATACCTCGGAGGAGTCCGCATCCTTGGCGGAACCGCGGGTAACCCCGCGAATCCAGTTATGGTGTGGCACCTGGACTTCCGGGGTGTCTTCGATACTTACTATCTTCGACTCGGGCGGGATAAAGGTGGTCAGCGCATTCATCAGGGTTGTTTTGCCGGAAGCCGTTTCCCCGGATACCCAGACGTTCATCCCTTCCTGGAGTATTATGGACAGGTAAGCGGCCATGTCGTAGTTAAGCGCGCCGAACTGGATAAGCTCCAGTATGCTCAGCGGCGTATCGCTGAATTTCCTGATGGTGAAGTTGCTGCCCCGCTTGGAAACGTCGGTGCCGTAGACGATATTGATACGGGAGCCGTCGGGCAGCGTGGCGTCGACGACCGGTTCGCGGAACGTAACCGGGTGCTTGATACCCTCGGCCAGCTCGATGACGAATTTGTCCAGCGCTTCGTTGGTCTCGAATCCGATGCTGGCCCTGAGACCGCCGAAGATTTTATGCTCCACAAAGATATTACCGAGACCGGAACATGAAATATCTTCGATGTTGGGGTCCAGTATCATGGGGTCCAGGAGGCCCATGCCTTCCAGCTTACGCCGCAGCAGATAGCGGAGGCTGGTATACTGGAGCTTGGTTATATGTATCTTTCCCTTGGAGCTTCCTTTTGACTTAAGGAAGAGAGGTTTTCTCTCTTTTTTATTGGTATCGTTTTTACTGTCTGCGTCGGCTTTCTTTGCGTCCGGCTGTGGTTCGGGGGCTTTATAGCCGCTGACCGCGACAATCCTGTCGACGATTCTCATGATGATTTCGAGACGCTTTGAGGAGTCGGCGATACCCTCGAGCTCTTCGACATAGTCGGCAAGCTTCAACTCTATCTCGTCGAGGGTGCTATCCTGCGGGTCGATGAGGCTCGGTTCCACGGCGATATAGTAGTCCCTGATGTCTTCAAGATTGGCCAGGACATGAACGAATACCCCGCTGCCGACACTATAGATAAGGTCGGGGTTTTTGGTGCCTTTTAAAGCCCGCGTCACTTTTTCGTAGTACTGCGGAATGGCAATCTTATCCGCGGGAAGCATGTGCAGGTACTGGAGGAGATGCGGATTTTTCTTGCATACCTCCTGGAACTCGGCCGGGATTTTCTGGAATACCGGGCACTTTTCCGTGGCGTTCCCGCATTCCTTCCCGCACTCCCCGGGGCAGGCTTTTAGTTCAAACGGCAGACGAAGCATTTAATCTCCTAGACTCTCGCCTTGGCAAGCGGGATTATCCGCATGCCAATCTTGGGTTCGATATTGAAACTGACCACGTCTCCGGTGGGGCGCTCGGCGCCACGTACCTTGAGTACCTCCATGAGTTTTATCATGCTATCGCCGACCTGCTCCAGGCGGAGCCTGAAACGCGCGTCGCATAATGAGCGGGTCCGGGCAAGCATGTCCTCCTCGAAAGCATAAGAATGCGCCACCACGATTATCGTTTTACCTTCATCACATAAGCCCTTGCATCTGGAAAAGAAATCGATGATGGCTACCGGGTTGCTGTGCGCCACCAGCAGCGTAATAGAGTCCACTATTATCAGTTTGAAGTCCTGTGGCTGTTTGGAAAAATGGTGTGTCAGGACATAAAAAGGTTTTTGGCCGCCCTGCATATGACTGTGAAAGGTTAACGGGTAAATCCGCAGGCGGTCTGCCAGGAAGTGGTCCAGTACGTACATTGCCAGCGATTCCATCTGGCTTATCAGGCTTCTGATGTTGTTTTCCGTAGTGTAATACGCTACCGAAATCTCGCCATTAATCAGGGTGCCGTTGGTCAGATGCTGGCATAAGACACTTTTTCCGGCGTCAGAGTGGCCTTCGATAAGGCACAGTGAACCAAGGGGAATACCGCCGCCCAGCTTATCATCAACTTCCGGTACGCCGGTAACTATGAACTCTTTCTTTTTCTGTGTCGTTGCCATTATTAATCACCTCTCTCTTTCGGGGATTTTCAGTTTTTGCGCTTGCTGGAAGAGTCGTCATTATCCTCCTCGGGATTGAGGTCGATGCAAAACTCTTTGCTCTTGCCGTCACCGTTCGGGAATACCAGTTTCAGTTTTACCGGCACTTTTTTTCCCCTGGGCTTGTCTACTTCGATTATCTCTTCCTCGGCCGGCTCTTCCGCGATGCTGGCTTCGCTCCAGAACGGAATTACCGGGTGAAGCGGGGCATCGCCTCCCGTGAGAATGCCGTGCAGCGACAGCATTAACTGGCTCCAGACTTCGGCGTTGTTGGCGACCTCGGGACGCTCCGCCGTCAGTTCGGAAAGGTGCAGGATGACGTCTTTCAACTCCTGAGACAGGTGTCCGCTGATGCCATAGACTTCCAGGAATACGGGCAACTGGTCGTAGCCTATTTCTTTCTTGGCGCGGGAGGCCCAGTTTATCAGATTGGCCAGCATGTTGACCTTCGGTATGGCTGAGCTCATTTCATCGGCATCTGCATTAGCAGTAGCAATAGTCTTGTCGTTGCCCACGGGCTGTTCCTCCTCTGACATCTCCGATTCTGGCGTGATGGGTTCATCCTGTTCATAAAGTTCTTCGGGTTCACCGAGTTCTTCGGGTTCACCGAGTTCTTCGGGTTCACCGAGTTCTTCGGGTTCACCGAGTTCTTCGGGTTCACCGAGTTCTTCGGGTTCACTGAGTTCTTCGGGTTCACTGAGTTCTTCGGGTTCACCGAGTTCTTCGTCTTCGATGGCGTCTTGCGGGGAAAACAGTTCGTCTTCAGGGGCAATGCCCGCCTCTTCGCCCATCAAATCATCGTCGGTGAGCCTCTCCGATTCTTTTCCGAGCGGCCCTTCCACGTCAATCAGGTCCTCGTCTTCTCCGGGCATTTCTGATTCTTCTTCGACGGACTCCCCGCCGGCGTCCTCTGACACCGTTTCGGTAAGCTCATCCTGGGGTTCCGCACGAGGGGCGTTATCTTGCGGGTTGGTGAAGCTGCCCTTCATGGTTATTTTCTGTTCACCATCAGTGCTGAGAGCCGCCAGGATGGTGGAAAATTCTGAAGAAGGCAGTTCCATGTTAAGCAGGTAATCTCGAACGCTGGCCAGTGACTGCTTTAGTTCCCCCTTCAGCAGCTTGATTTCATCTTGAATAGTCTCGAGTCTCTTATCTTCTGCCATGATGTTTTACCCCCTTTCCGTTTCAAGCTCTTCACGAAGCCTTTCCCGGTCCAGGTCGTTGGGGATTGGGGTTTGCGCTTCCATTAAGTAAATACGGATATCAAAGAGTATCTCTTTCAATTCGTCTCTTACTTCCTGGAATTCGGCTTCGACAGAGTCAAGGCTGGTTTCTGTCCCGATATTAGTATTTGTGTTCATGTTTACCTCCTTATATTTGAGAAACGGATGTAAATAACGTACTGGCTAATGCCGGCAGGATGAGAAGGCATATACCGGAAATAGCCGCGGTAAATCCCAGATTGTTTAAAATTTTATATTTACTACCCCCCTCCGCCAGACTGGGTACGATAGCATTGGCTACCGTGAATATCAGGACCAGAGGCAACACCATCTGTTGCATGAGATCCAGTCCGGAGAGGTTGAAGCTGGATAAAGAGCTCAGCGAAGGGCCCCCGGATACTGTCGGCATTGACTCCTGGGCTTTGGTTAACATACCGCCGAAAGCCACGATGACCTCGGTGATAAAGACCAGTATCACCACGACGGCAGCGTGCATGGTCATGCAGAGCCAGCGGAAAGGACCGGATATCGTCCTTCGTCTCGCCCTGAGAAGCGCGACCCTGTTGGCGAAGGCCGCGGCGTGCTGCCCGGCCTGTCCTGCCGAGCCGCCCACTTCGATGGCGTCATAGAACATGCCCACGCTGCGGTGGGCCAGTTCGCTTCCGGTCTCGTCGATGAATAACTTCCAGGACAACCTTGACTTGATGCCGGCGGTGAGTCTCGTGTGCAGGTTCTTAACCGAACTCCTCAGCAAGTTGATGGCATCGAGGTCGAGGCGGCCCAGGGCGGAATTCACCGTTGTCCCCAGCGCCGTACAAACACCGCCCAGTGAACGCAGGAATGTTCCCACTTCGTCATCACGCTTGTATACCTTCCGGTCATCCCGCGTCATGATAATACCGACCGGGAAGACCAGTCCCGCGATAACCAGAAATGCCAGTCCCAGGTTCTGCCCGGTCAGTAAAAAGAGGGCGCCGACGGTCACGACAATCGGCAGGACGGGTTTAAAGAGCCTGCTGGCGAGCTTTTGTTCTTTTGAGCCGGCCCAGCGTAAGACCGTGGTCTCTTTCGGCGAGACCAGCCATATCAGCCAGACGCCGATGACGGTGGTGGCGATTGAGATAAATGCCATGGCTATAATAAGCATCGTTTCTATTTTCCATATCATGGTAGCGACAATCCCGATGACTACTATCAGGACCGCCGAAAGGATGAGGGAGACATAGGCGTCGGTCCACATTTTCATCGATTCCAGGCTTCTACTGTACTCGTTTTCATAGTCTTCGGCCCGCGCATGGGCTTCTCTCGTGAGAAAATCGGCTTCGGGTTCGCCGGAGATGAGGGAGCTGGAAAAGCGGAGGAGGAGCCCCTTGACCTCTGCTTCCTTGAGCGGTTCTCCCACGGCGCGGCAGGCCCGGGCGTAATCGTATTTCAACCGCTTGCGTGCCAGCTCTACATGCTTAAAATACTCGGCAGAGGAGCACTGGAGCTCGGCGGAACGCTCAAAAATCTGGTCGCGCGGCACACCGGCGGCAGCGACCGTTGACATGTACGATAGCTGGTAGAACAGGTCGAAGCTCATCAGGCGGTTGGTTTTATTCTTGCTCTTACCGCTATCGTCGCTTCTAGATATTAATTTTTTTAACTTTTCCAGCATGTCTTTTCCCCAATTAACCTTCTATCCTGGTCTGGTCAGCCAGAGGCAGGGTATCGTCGTCAATGCTTATCAGCAGGTATCCCTCTGTGTCGGAACCATTACCTGTTATTTCCCCGTAGTAGACTATCTCGAGGTAGTCGCTATCATCGACCACCGTATAACCGGGGAAGTTATAGGTGGCGCTTTTAGTCAGCCAACTATCCAGTTCGATACTTTGTAGATAGGCATTGGCTACATTCGTGGCCAGCGTTGTTCTTACGGTGCCGTCCGCCTTCCGAATCACTACGTCGATATCAAAATTAACCTCATTGTCCTGGATGTTACTCAGTCCTGAGGCGAGGCAGCGGTAATAGGCCGTCCAGGTGGCTGCCGGGACCTGGCTGATTCCGGTCAGCGGGAATATATGTCTTGCCGGTCTGGATGGCTCATTTTCGCTGTGCATCATCTTTCTTCCTGATTCTTCAACTTGAAAGATGTCTGTAATTACCGTCATTGCGGGGCCATCGGACGGGGCGGCTTCTTCTAGCTGGTAATACCTGGTACTGGCAATGGTGGTATTTTCCGAGTGGGGATTAAGCAGCGTGTAGCCGGGGTTGGAAAAAGAAATGGAGTCACAGACCCCGTTGAGACTGGCTATGGTTACATCGCCGGTTGTAGCATCACCCGGGAGCGGGTTAAGCCTGGCCAGTATTACCAGTTCCTCTTCGGGGTTCAGTATGTTCGGCTCGAAGAACTCTATCGGCCCGTTAAGGCCGATTCTTGCCTTTTGCCACTCGTTGTCACCGAGCACTCCGCTGGTGTAAGGGAGCCATTCCGTATGATAGACGCCGTTGCCATCGTAATAATTGACGATAAAGTCCCACTTGTTGAAGCTGGCCAGCTTGGTCTGGCCGGTATTTACCACGGTTACCCTCAGGAGGTCCGCCCAGGAAAGCTCGGCGGCGCTGACTGTATCCAGGTTGGTTCTGGCCAATTCTCCCTCTCTCAGGCTAATCTCCTCGACGCTGAGGGCGGCAGAGTCCGCTGAAGTGAGGATTCCCTGGGACAACGTCATACCTCCTACTACTATCATCACTATACATATGATGGAGACGGCAATCGTCGCCATATCATTTGCTCCTTATTGTCCTGGTTAGTACTAATTTATGCCTCCTGTTTTACTCAGAATACGGGACGCCTTATTACGGCGAGAAATAAGTTGAAGCCGTAATCCCGCTGGGAGTGGCCACAATCACCATATTGGTAGTGGCGGCACCAACCGACGGGTTGAGCTGGGCCCTTATCATTATCTGCTCCTGCCGGTTTAACACGTTCGGCTCAAATACTTCGGCCCCGTCGTTAAGCCGTATCCAGGCCACTTCCCATTCGTTATCGCCCAGTACCGCTTCGGCATGGGGGAGCCATTCCACGTGATAGGTGCCGGTGCCGTCGTAGTACTGGACGATGATATCCCACTTATCAAAATCAGCCAGCTTGGTCTGGCCGCTGTTTTCCAGCACGACCTCCAGGGTGTTGGCCGAGGGCTGCCCGGCGCTAACGGGAGTCAGCTCCGTCCTCATTATCGTTTCATCTCGCTGTCCTATCTCCTCGAGTCCCGTCGTGCTGGCATCAACCGACGTCATGAATCCCCGGGACATTGTCATGCCGCCGAACGCTATAAGGGCTATACATATTATTGAGACAATGGCTGTCTCCATAAGTTACTCCGTTACATGCTGAAGTAATACTCGTCGGATATTCCGTTCGGTATAATAAACTTGGTCCAATAAGTCCCCGCGCCGGGGTCGCTGCTGTAGGTTACAGTAATTTTTAGAGTGGCACTTGTCTGCCACTCGGTATCGTTTTCCAGGTTGAAGTACCATTGCGGATAGGTTTCTCCCGCATCAGCCGAATACGGAATGCGCTCGAAATTGTCCTCCTGGCCAAGGAACAGGTCGCTGTCTTCAACGGTCACGATGCGCTGGGTGCCCACGTTTTTTATCCACAGGTAAACGGACGTACGGTTGGCGGAATTTGCCGCATGAACAATGTTTATCCGGCTCTTCATCCGCTCGTCAACCTGTTCGGCCATGCTCACCATGGCCTGGCTGGAGCGGTTTATCATCGGATAGACACTGTTAAAGACAAATATCATACACACAACTCCCGCTATGATAAGTAGAGCTGTAGTTATGACTTTGTCCACAACAGACCTCCATTATTCCTTCGGAGCGAATGCTTACAAGTTCTCATCCACATTTCCCACAGCTTCGGGAAGCGGGTAGCACCCACTGTTACCACGGTTGGGGTGGGGGTCCGGTTAGAACCCCCACCCCTGTACCAGACTAAAACTAATTAGTGCAGGTTCATTATTTGGTCAATGTAGGGTGGCGTGGTGCGCTCAATTTGCAGCACCGCACCGGCCGGTGTCAGCACCACTAGGTTGAAGGTCTTGTTAACTGTTAAGTCGGTGCTGAGAGCGTCAACAAGGTTGCCGCCGTTGGTAGTTAGGTTATCGCTACCTACGGTTACCTGGAACTTCTCGTATTGCTCCAACAGGTTGTCATCGTCACTGTTCCCCAGCTTGGTAATAGTCCAGTAGAGGTCATTAACATTCTGGTTCTCGTCAATATAGTTGATGACTACCTTGTTGTTGCTATCGGTGGAGGACGTGCCATTGTTACTTGCGCCTGCTAGTGGTTCGGTGAAGTCAATTGGCTCGCCGCCAAGCACGCTGGTTACGATAAAGCTTATCTGCTTGATGGTGCCGTCGTCACCGATGCTATCGGCTATTGCGGTAACTGCGCCTCTGATTTCCAGGGTGCTCTGGGCTTCCTTCAACCCGGAGTAGACAGCCTCCTGGCTCTTCTGGGTGGCGAACAGGCCGGCGGAGAGTACCGTGTAGGCGAATACCGCGGCTACCACGACGAAGGCAATCAGGATAATGGCGGTCTCCAGACCAGTAATACCTTTCTCATGTCTCAAAATTTTCTTAATCATTTTTCCTCCCTTTAGTGGTAATTTTTCGAGTTAAGATGTTCCCTTTCTTTCTTTTTAGCTACTTAATTTTATGACTGTGGACATCACCCCCTTCCATTCCTTAGCTTTGTATCTTCAGTTGTTACCCCTTATATTCACATTACCGTTCACCCTCCTTTGCGCAGGTTTACTGGCTCATCGAGTACGTTTATACCGTTTAACCAGAAAGTATCGCCTCCTCCAGGGGGGCGTAAACCAGTTCGTATAAATAATGTTTCGCCGGGTCGCTCCCGTCAGGGCCGCTGTCGGGCTTTAGTAAATCCGGGGCATCTGATGGCTCCGGCACGGCGGACTCATGGCTTGGCTCGTGGGATAATACTTCGGTAATAATTGGAACGTATGTCAGGGCTGCCGTTATCACCATACCCGCAATGAAGGCAGAAGCCATCCGTAGCAGGGCAGCGCTATCTTTGCTATCTTGTTTACGGTCGGTGATTCCTCTTATAACTTCCCACATCTTCAAATTGGTATCACTGACAGAATCTGATTACATTAATTAATAAAGGTTGACAATCTGGTCGACCCTGGCGGGAACGGTGCGCTCAAGAACGAGCACGGCGCCGACCGGCGGCTTCACTTCCAGCTGGAACTTATGGTACGGACCCGGTTTCTGCTCGTCGGTAGCATTGGCGCTGACACAGGTTAAATCGACCGTAATCATGAACAGCTCATTCTTGTCGAGCAGGTTATCCGGGGCATCTGTGTTCAGCTTGGTCATCGTCCAGTTGACCGTCGGGAATATCTGATACGCATCGCTGTATGAGATAACGACGAGGTTGGAAGCGTTCGCCGAGGAAGTGTCGGTGAAGTCAATCATATCGCCTCCCGTGGTGGTGGCTACGGTAAAGTAGACTTCCGTCAGCACACTGTTCTCCATTTTCCCGTAAATGTTGCCTTTTATCTCTATGGTACTTTTAGCTTCTTCCAGGCCGGAATGAATAGCTTCCTTTGCTACCTGGGTGGAAAACAGACCTGCCGAAAGCACGACATAGGCAAAC
This sequence comes from Dehalococcoidales bacterium, assembly GCA_035527575.1. Taxonomy (GTDB): domain Bacteria; phylum Chloroflexota; class Dehalococcoidia; order Dehalococcoidales; family RBG-16-60-22; genus JAFGPF01. Next base: position 17,989 of record DATLAD010000057.1, on the reverse strand, counting down.
ACCGAGGCCACGATGACGAAGGCGATGAGAATGATGGCTGTCTCTATTCCGGTGATGCCTCGCTGGCTCCTGAATACCCTTTTTACCAATCTGTGCATCACGATTTCCTCCCTTGCGATGGCATGGATATACCCAATCTACCCCCGATGGCTGACAGTGGCCACTACACCATCCCCAATCTTGGTATGTCATTTTCCTAATAATCGTCTGGGGGGGGTCTCCGATAGTAAATTAAGGAATTCCCTATGACAAAATGGGGGGTAGCATCCATTGTTATTCAGTGGTTGAAATGGCAAAATCAGAAGCAGACACCCGCCGTGGTTCGCCAAATGGCCAAAATATAATGAAAAATTAATGATAACTTAATGGTATATTTATGAATTTTTATAAATCTCTTTATACAACTGGCTTACAATCATAAGTGGCTGTTAGCTGAAGGATGCGGGGGGTTGCGGGGAATATAGAGTAATAAAAGGTATAAAGGGAAAGGCGTTAATATGATTCAGGAAAAGTCAGAAACCGTAAGCTTATACGTAGTGGAAGAGCAGGAAATTTACCGGGAGATGTACCGTTATGTCCTGCCCAACCGGTCCAATATTGAAATACTGCGAGTCTCGGAAAACAGCAATACAGGAGCTATGGAGCGGGCGGCGTCTGAACTTAATCCTGACGTTTTGTTACTGAGTGTCAAGAAGCTTAATATAGATATTATTGAAGAGCTGGAGCGAATCAGGAACAGCTATCCCAGGATGGGAATAGTAATTTTAATCATATTTTACAGCTCGCAGGACATTGAATTACTGCGCCGGCTGGCGCTCTGCGGAGAAAGCGGTATGGCGCTCTTCCTGAAACAATCCCTGGATAAAGTCGACCAGCTGTGCCGGATGATTCTGGCGGTTAGCCAGGGGCAGGTTATCCTCGACCCGCCGCTGGCTACTTTTATGTTCGCCGGAAAGCCGGAGTGCCCCTTCCTCAAGCAGCTCACCACCCGTGAGCTGGAAATCCTCAGCCTTCTCTCGCAGGGCTACACTAATTCGGCCATCGCCAATACCCTGTTCATCGATATCAAGACGGTCGAGCACCACCTCAACAGCATGTACAGCAAGCTCAAGGCAGACCCCGGTTATAATTCGAAACACCTGAGGGTCAGTGCCGCCCGGCTTTACCTGGAAACGATGGGTAGTTTGTATCAGAAAGAAGAACCTCTCGTACGCGCCGGGGGACGGTGAAGACCTTACAGCAAAAAGACAACCAGTTCCTTGATATTCCAGACGACGACCAGGATTAGCAGCCCGATTGACGGCCAGAGAAGCTTCCCCGGCATCAGCCACGCGATGAGAACAGGTATAAACAGCTTGATCATCAGAAGTAACGCTGGTATGCGAATGATGTACCTGACAAAAGGATTTAGCTCAGCCAGGCCGAGGTACATCGCCAGTATCGTCAGAGTAAGGTCGAACCCGCACAGGAGAATAAAAGAAGCTTTCTCTGCAGTGCACCGTCTGAACGTTGCCGAAGAATCCCACCAGCTGGTTTCCGTTACGGTCATCAATCGCCCTCTAAGAAAGTATTAAAAACCGTTCGTAAGTTCCTGCTCCTATAGTAACCCAAGCGTCCGCATTCTTACAAATATATATCTATTAGACCTTCTGTTATCCGCGTTTACCGTTCCCACGTCTTTATCGGCTCGTATGTGGCCCTCCATTTAATATCGATTCCCCCGCCCTTCCATGTCCCCTGCATCTCCTCTATGGCGGCGGCTAACTCCGGGCTATTTGAAAAGGCATCGAGGGCTTCTTTAGTCTCGTACTCGTAGATGGCCAGGTACTTGGCCTGCCCCTTGCTTTCACCCGCCAGTTGATAGCGCGTAACTTTCTTCATACCCTTGTATTTGAACAATAAAGGAATATGAACCTCGTTGTACCATTTATTGAACTTCGCTTCTATCTCGGCAGGGCAATCGGTACCTATAATGTTCAGTATCGTACTCTTAGACATCTCAGACTCTCCTTTCAGACGGATATGCTTATCATAAGTTCAAGATTCCCTCTTTGTCAAAAAATTATCCCCCCTCCTTTATATCTTCTCTCAACCTCCACACTCAAGGCATCCGTGTCTAATCGAAATTGTTTACCCACCACCCAGAAGGGGAGTGCGCAGCGGGAGGGGGACACAGGGCGTGAGGTAAAGATATATCTTTGCCTCATTTGACTTTATCTTTCAAGGCAAATAGACTGATTATGGTTAAAAAAACATATAAGGAGTAAAACATGAAAGCCGCGATATGTTATGAATTTGGTAAACCACTGGTGATAGAAGAAGTGGATATCGAACCGCCGCAGAAGGGAGAGGTCAAGGTGAAGCTGGCCGCCACAGCTATCTGTCACAGCGACATCCATGACATCAGGGGCGACCTGGGAGGCGAACTGCCTGTCCTCCCCGGCCATGAGTGTGCCGGTTATATTGAGGAGGTGGGCGAAGGCGTTACTTCCGTCAAACCGGGCGACCCCGTGGTGGTATCGCTCCTGTATTCCTGCGGGAGTTGCCGCTACTGTCGGACGGGACGTCCCCATATGTGCAACACGGTGTTTTCGCTGGATAAAGAGAGCCGCGTGCGAGATAAGAAAGGAAAATATATCAGGAAAACGGTCAAAGTGGGCGGTTTTGCCGAATACGTTATCGTACTTGAGTCGCAGGTTGTTAAAGTACCCGCGGACATGCCTCTGGATAGGGCTGCGTTGCTGGCCTGCGGTGTCATTACCGGGTTCGGCGCCGTAGTCAACCGGGTGAAAGCCGAGGTGCTCAGCAGTTGCGTAATCATCGGCACGGGAGGAGTCGGCCTTAATGCCGTCCAGGGCGCGGCTATTTCCGGAGCTTATCCCGTGATTGCGGTGGACGTCTCGGATGAGAAACTCAAAGCGGCCAGGACATTCGGCGCGACCCATACTATCAATGCTTCACAAAAGGACCCGGTAGAGGGAGTCAGAGAGTTGACGGACGGGGTAGGGGCAGACTATATTTTTGTAACGGTCGGCAGCGTTAACGCTATCCTTCAGGGTATCAATATGTCGGGACCGCGTGGTACAACCGTCATTGTGGGACTGACTAAATTTACCGAAACAATCACTTTTTCGCCCCTGTTTTTCATCAAAGATGAGAGGGTGCTTACCGGCGGCTATATGGGCTCGACGAATTTGCAGGAGGATATTCCCAGGCTGGTCGAGCTTTATAAGGCGGGGATTCTCAAGCTGGACGAGTTAATCACCGGCAGGTATTCGCTGGAACAGATTAACGAGGCTATTGAAGCGGTGGAGAGGGGTGAAGCGCTGCGTAATGTCATCGTGTTTAAATAGTATTTTCCTTGACTTAAGTAAAGCAGGAATAATATAATAAGCGGAAATTAACAAAAAAATCACCGTTTTCTTACGAAAAGGAGGTGATCTGAACGATAAAAATAGAGTAGAATTATTACCTTGTCATTAGTTCGTGATCTGGAGCATGTAAAATATTGACGGAGGTGACTGAATTGAAGAAAATAGTGTTATTATTCCTGGCGATTTTACTGACAATCGGCCTGGTAATCACCGGTTGTACGTCCAAGCCAGCCCAGGTTGAATCTATAGAGCTTAGCCTGGTCAGCTTTCTGCCCGATATTCCGCCCGGCGGCAACTGGGCCCGTTCGTTTGTTGAGCAGGTAAGCAAAGTCTCCAACGGGGCTGTGACCATAAAATTAAGCGGACCGGAAGCTATACCGGCTCCCGATGCTCCCTCTGCCGTCCAGAGGGGTTCCGTGGATCTCGCCAGTTCCCTGGGTCCTTTCTGCGACGCCCTGGTTCCGGGCTCGAATTCCATAGGCCGCGCCGAAATCAACCCCATGGAACTGCGTAAGGGGCCGGCGTTCAAGTACTATCAGGACGAGTTTGCCAAAAAGGGTGTCCTCTATCTGGGTGCGTCCGTGTCTTCAGAACCCCAGGTACAGACCGTTTTTTACCTGGGGAGGGAAATCTCCGGGGTGGCGGACCTGAAAGGCCTGAAAATAGCCGCTACGGGTGGTTCCAACAAGTCGTTTATCGAGGCCGTGGGTGCCGTTTGTGTTCCTATTGATTTCACCGATTACTTCACGGCGATGGAAAGGGGCACCGTTGATGGTTACAACATCGGCATACCGGGCATCCAGGACTTCAGCCTGACGCCGGTAACCGTAGCCATGCTGGACGAGCCGTTCAGTTCCTGCGGTGGCATGATGATCATGAACATGGCTAAATATAACAGCCTGTCGAAAGCCCAGCAGGATGTTCTGAACAAGGCAATGATTCAGGCGGAAATCGATGGCGCCAAGATGTTCACCGAGACCGTGGAGCAGGTGAAAAAGGATATTTCGGCACAGGGCGTCAAGATTATCCACCTGTCGAAGGCTGATGCCAGGACGTTCTACCTGGCTTACCGGGATTCGATGTGGGCCGAGGATATTGCCAGGTGGCCGGATGTCGGTCCTAAATTGAAAGAGTGGCTGGTAGACCCGGATTTCTCGCGGGCTAAATAAAATCTTTACCCGTGTACCTTATTAAGCCGCTGGTTAACCGGAATACGCGGCATAATATGCAAGGCATAACCTGTGCATAGGGTAAATATATGACGTGTTACTGTCATCCCTATGCACAGGTTTATCTGGCGGAAGGATTCGATGTGAAGACATTAAACAGGGCCGGAGTTATATTTGACAGGTCCATCGATTATATGCTTTTAGCGGCCGCCATCATTATCGTCATCGACGCTATAGTTGTGTCCGTAGATGTCATCTTAAGAAAATCATTCGGTATCACCTGGAACCTCCTCTATGAAATGATTACCTATACCCTCGTGTGGATGACTTTTCTGGGTACGACCTCTTTGATGAGGAGCCTGGGGCATGTGAAAATGGACTCGGTTACCGGCCGACTGTCACCGAAAACCCGGGCTATTGTTAACTTTATAACTTCTTGTATGTGTATCATTCTTCTGGCAGGGATTGTGTTTTATACTAGCCGATTAACCGTATTCGATTATCAAAATCATTTTGCTCTCGCGACGATACTGAACCCGCCCAAATGGCCTATAGAGATAATCATCCCCATAGGGTTTTTGATGTTGTTTATCCAGGTAATCAGGAATGCTTATGCCTACTTTAATACTTATAAGACCATTTAAAGGCTCAAACAGGCCGGATTTCAGGGGTATTCGGAGGATATAGCGGTGGAATGGTATCTGGCCATGCTGCTCATGTTCGGTTGTCTGATTGTTCTCATGATGACCGGCATGCCGATTGCCTTTGCCTTCATGTTTACCTGCGTGATGGGGGCGTTGATATTCTGGGGAGGCCCCCGGGGACTGGAACAGCTGGCCATGAGCTTCTACAGCTCCGTGGCCAATTATAACTTCCTGCCGATACCGCTGTTCATCCTTATGGGTGATATTATCTTTAGCTCCGGCGTGGGCGCAATGCTGATAGACGCCGTCGATAAGATTCTGGGGCGTCTGCCGGGAAGGCTGAGCCTGCTGGCCGTCGGTTCGGGTGTGCTCCTCGGGACCATGATAGGCATCAGCGGCGGCTCGATAGGCATCCTGGGCAGGGTCCTCATACCGGAAATGAGAAAACGCGGGTACAAGAATACCATGACCCTGGGCCCGATTGTATCCAGCGGCACCCTGGCGATTTTAATACCCCCCAGCGCCCTTGCCGTATTCCTGGGGGCCGTTGGCCAGGTATCCATCGGCAATCTTTTATTAGCCATTATCGTGCCCGGTATACTGCTGGCTGCTTTATTCGCTATCTATATTATTGTGCGTTGCACTTTAAATCCCTCCCTGGCACCGGAATATGAGGTCCCTCACGTGCCCATGGGTGAGAAAGTTAAATCCACGGTTACCCATATCCTGCCGATAGTCCTGGTCATCTTCGCCGTAATCGGTAGCGTATTCATGGGCATCGCCACCCCCGGCGAATCGGCTGCCCTGGGCGTCATCGCCTGCTATATACTGGCCGCTATCTATAAGAAGCTGAACAGGAAGACGGTTACGCAGTCCGCACAGAGCACGGTCCAGGTTACCGTGATGGTGTTTTTCATCGTTGTCGGCTCCATCAGCTTCAGCCGGATACTGGCTATCACCGGCGCCATCACCACTCTGGTACAGTTCGCCACGAATCTGTCGGTTCATCCAATTTTTGTCATAATAGCCACTCAGGTGATTCTGCTGTTCCTGGGCGCTTTTATGGACCCCGCCAGTATTGTAATGATAACGGCGCCCCTCTTCTTTCCCCTGGTGAGGGCTCTGGGTTACGATACGCTGTGGTTTGCCGTTATTTCGCTGATGAATATTCAGCTGGGGTTGATTACCCCGCCTTTCGGACTGGATGTCTTCACCATGAAAGCTATCGCGCCGCAGGACGTGACGCTCGGGGACGTGTTCAAGTCTTCAATGCCTTTCCTGTTCATGGGCATCGGCGTCATGGTGTTGATTTTGGTCTTTCCGGCTCTGGCGACCTGGTTGCCGGGCTTGTCGACGAAATAGGGTAGTAGTTCAGGAGTGCGACCCGTCAACTGCCGTCTTTCGCCCGGTACACTTTACATAACAATGCCGTGAGGTCCGGCGACCCGTACATGGGGTCGCAGTGGTCGTTAGAGGTAAGCACGTTCGGGTTGGACTTCAGCATACCGTGCAGCGGACCCGGCTCCTCGGGATAAAAGCAGTTGGCCGTTGCCATGACAACTTCAGGGTGAATGCCGGGGAACAGCCTGGCTTTCTGCTTGATTCTACCCCTCGGCGTCTCAATCCAGGCCCAGTCGCCGTCCTCGATGCCCAGTCCCTTGGCCGTATCCGGGTGAATCTGCATCACCGGGTCTTTCTGAAAGCTGCGCAGCCAGGGGATATTCCGGTACTGCGACAGGAAGTAGAAGGGCTGGCGGTATCCCGTCGAAAGAACAAGCGGGTATTCTTTGGCCAGTTCCGGCGTGGAAACAGGACTTTCGCCGGGCTCCTGGAAATAGGGCAGAGGGTCGTACCCCAGGTCTTCCAGCACTGTTGAATAGAGTTCCATCTTGCCGGTCGGGGTGGGGAAACCGCCGCCTTTTTTCCAGTAGTCGGTCTTGTATTTGTAGTAAATCTGGTCTTTGCCCATCCTGGCCATGACGCCTTTTTGGCTGAACTCTTTCCAGGTCAGGTTGGCCTTTCTCACCGTGTAGTCCAGCATCTTTTCGACGTTTTCAAACCAGTACCGGGGAGCCATTCTTTTACCAAGCTCGTTGAATATCCTGTTATCGGGCCAGGCCTCGCCCGGCGGGTCGACTGTCTTATTAATGGCTTCTATCATAAAGCGAGGGTGCATGTTATAGATATCGTCTATTTCCAGCCAGTGCGCCGCCGGAAGGACGATATCGGCGTGTTCCGCCATGGGTCCCATGAACTGGTCGGCGTGAAACAGGAAGTCGACGTTTAACAGCGCCTGCATCACCTCTCTGGTGTTCGCCAGGTGGAGTATCTGCTGCCCGCCGACGCTGAACCATACTTTTACTACGGAATTTCCGTTAATTAGTTGCTTAATGACACTATCGGAATGAGCTGTGCGCGCCGCGCCCATCTTGTATTCGTCGCTGCCCACGATACCCTTCCGCATTTGGTCGGTCAGGGGTATTTCCAGGTAAAAATCTTCCAGCAGCCCCGTGTCCGGCACCACCCAGCTCATCATGCTACCCGGCCTCTCGATATTACCGGTGACACCCAGCAGGCAGATAATAGCCCTCAATGTCTGGCCGCAGTTGGCCTGCCGCTCCAGAGAGCTGCCGACCTGTATACAGCCCGGCGTGTCCTCGGCAAAAAGTCGGGCCGCTTTTCTAATGTCATCCGCCTTTAACCATGTTATTTCGGCGACACGCTCCGGCGTGTACTCCTGGACTCTCTCTTTGAGCTTATCGAAGCCGTAGGTCCAGTTCTCCACGAAGTCTTTATCCCACAGGCCTTCGTTGGTAATGACGTTTATCATGGCCAGAGCCAGGGCGGCGTCCGTGCCCGGCCTGATTTGCAGCCATAGTGTCGCCCGCGAAGAGAGGGCTGTTTCCCGCGGGTCGATAACAATCAGGTTCTTGACGTGCTTCAGCGAGTTGAGGAACCATACCGCCATCTCGGAGTCGGCGCTGCTTATTTCCAGCTGTTTGGCCCAGGATATCTGCGTTTTGGGGAACTCCCCGCCCCAGCCGTGATAGTCGCAGTAGAGACGGCCGTACCCTGTGACCAGCCCGTAGAGGCCCAGCCTCGGACTGTGGCAGATGTAGCCGGGCGTGATGATATTGGCCGTGCCTATCGAACGTGCGAAGCGGTGGGTGTACCTGTTGTAGCCCCGCCCCGTCCCCTGGGAAACGGCTATGGATGAAGGCCCGTATTTCTCGATGGACTCCTTCATCTTGCTCTCGATGGTATCCAGCGCCTCGTCCCAGCTTATCCGCTGCCATTTCCCCTCCCCCCTTTTCCCCATCCTTTTCAGGGGGTATTTAAGGCGGTCGGGATGGTTGATGTGCTGGATGCTCGATAGCCCCTTGGAGCACATCGTGCCCCGGGTCGGCGTGTCCGGGTTGCCTTCGATGTGGGTAATCACCCCATCCTCGACGGTCACCAGGACGCCGCAGCCGCCGTGGCAGCTTTTACAGGTGGTCTTGATAATCTTTTTCTCGCTCATATGTTTATATCTTTCTGAATTAATGCGGGTCGCTTGCCTGAAAACTAACGGCCGGCTAGCTGGCGATGGCGACCAGCGGTTTATAGGCGCCGGCTTTCAGCACGCAATATCTTAATGCCAGCCCGCCGATTACCTCGCAGGCCACGCCGGTGACCAGCAGGACCGACGATACTTCGCCGACTAAGTAGCTGGAAAAGGCGATGGCCAGTGGTATGACGATGCCGAGGACGACGATGCCAATCCAGAAAACGGGGGCGAGGTTGCCGCGCATCTGCTCCACGACCGATTTCTTTCCGGTGGTCTCGCGGTTGGCCGCCGCCCAGAGATAGACGACTATCAGCAGGGCGTTGGCGATGAGCAGCCATCGACTCCCCGTCTCGGCGGCGGCGATGTTGACGTTCCCCCCGTTCAAGCCGATGATTACCGAAAGGCCGAAGCCTCCCAGTATGCCGCACAGTACGAATAATAATGGCAGCAACGTCGAGTTCCAGAAAGGCACGGCTTTAACGGTATTCAGGACGAAGCCGGTGTATACCGTGACCGCCAGTGCCGCCATTCCGGCCAGCACCTTGAAGACGATTTCTATGGCGGTACCGGGCAGCCAATAGGAAAGGCCAAGCTGCACCGCCGCGAAAAGAACAAAAGCTAATACGAAGATAATGCCCCTGGCCAGCCAGGAAGAGTTCGGGCGAAAGACGATGCGCCAGAAGCGCAGCGGTTTGCCCAGGTAGATGAGGTGGGCCCCGCCCTTGACCACGGCGATAATCAGCCAGCTCAGGAACATCCCCCACAGGCTGTTGAAATAAAGCGATACCAGGTAAAGTCCCCCGCCGAGCCCGCCGGCATAGAAGGCAATCCAGAGAAAGATGCCCCTGCGGTCAATCCACTCCGTCTGGCGGGTGTAGTTTATCATCCACTCGTGAATTTCCAATTTATCTCTCCGCTCCCGTTCGGGCCGGCTCCTGCTTTGATTCGACCCCGGTTTCTGTTATGTCGGAATACCCTATTTTGCCGTCGATGAAGTACACGGAAGGATTGGTATCGTATTCCGGGTGCAGCTGGAAGCCTCCTTTTTCCTTTATCAGCCGGGAAACCTCGCTGTCGGGGTCGTCAAGGTCTCCGAAGGTCAGCGCCCCGGCGGGGCAGGTGTTCACGCAGGCGGGCGTAGCCGCCCGGTCGATACCCGGCTGCAGGCCTGTGGCTAATCCCGCGTCAATCCTCTCGGCGCAGAAGTTGCACTTCTCCGTCGTCCCGATTTGATGTCTGTACAGTGATTTACCGGCTTTCTCGAAGTCGGTCGTGGTTCTGCCGGGGAAAAAGCCCTTGTTCTTGTCTTTGGAGAGGAACGTCCGGTTCTGGTAGGGGCAGGCAATGACGCAGTAACGGCAGCCGACGCACTTGTCCTGGTCAATCGTTATAATGCCGTCTTCGCGCTGGCAGGTGGCGCCGGTAGGGCATACCTCGACGCACGGCGCGTCCTGGCACTGGTTGCATCTCACCGAGTAGGTCGATACGGCAGGGCTGTCCCCGCCCGTCTCCATGGCCACGAGCCTCGGCCAGGACATGCCCATGGGCAGAAAGTGCTCGATACGGCAGGCGGCCAGGCAGGCGTAGCACCTTACGCACCCGGTTAAATCTACGACCATTCCCCATCTCATTTGAATATACCTCTAATATAGAATATCATATTGCGCAGTATAAGTCAACATTATATAACGAAAACGTAGAGATATTATATAAATAATGTGCAATAGAGTTATAACCATATTATAAATATATGTATAACGTAAATCACAATGTAACTTAAGTTACAATATAATTCGATATTTTATTTAGTCCCGATACACCGCCAAAAACAATCTTCTCGAAGTTTGAAAGGATATCGCGGAATGCTATAATGAGACCGTTCTAAATATATGGAGGAAAAGATGAGTAACGAAAAGCAAGCCGTAGCCAACACCAGAGCCGGGAAGGTGGAGGGGAGTTATCAGGACGGGATTTACGTGTTCAAAGGGATTCCCTTCGCTGCGCCGCCGGTCGGAGAGTTGCGCTGGCTTCCCCCTCAGACGGTCAAGCCATGGCAAGGCGTGCGCCCGGCCAAAAAATACGGCACGGCCGCCCCTCAGAATCCCATGCCGATTTCTCCTCCCGGGGCTGACACGGATGTAGGCACTCAGGATGAAAGCTGCCTTTTCCTGAATATCTGGACAACTGGCCTGGACGATGCCCGCCGGCCGGTGATGTTCTGGATACACGGCGGCGCTTTTATAATAGGGTCCGGCACGGAACCGAGTTCACACGGCGGCAATCTGGCGGCGAACGGTGATGTGGTCGTCGTCAGCATCAACTACCGGATGGGAGCGCTGGGCTTTATGAACCTGAAAGAGATTACCGGCGGCAGAATACCGGCCACCGGAAACGAAGGCCTGCTGGACCAGGTTGCCGCTCTGGAATGGGTGCATGACAACATTAAAGCCTTCGGCGGCGACCCGGATAACATTACCGCCTTCGGTTTTTCCGCCGGCGGGATGAGTATCGGTTGCTTAATGGGTATGCCGGCGGCGCGCGGCCGGTTCCACAAGGCTATCAACCAGAGCGGTGCCGCCAACACGGTCGGTCCGCTGGATAAAGCCGTAAAAATATCGGGAGAGTACCTTAAAATATTAGGTTTGAGCGGCCGGGACATCGGCCCATTGCGGGCGCTAACGTACCGGGAACTGCTCTCCGGACAACTGCGTCTGGGAATGAGGCTTCGTGAGGCCGAGCATGTTATCACGCCGTTTCAGCCGGTCGTGGATGGCGAAGCAATTCCCGGACTGCCCATAGAGGCAATTAGAAAAGGTTCGGCAAAAAACGTCATAACCATGGCGGGCACGGTTCTCGAGGAGTGGAAGGGTCTCAGCGTTGGGGAACCCGGAATAAGGGACCTGGACGAGGCAGGCCTGCTCGCGCGCCTTGAGAATTACTTGCCTTCCGAGCGCGTGCCGGGACTGATAAAGGCTTACCGGGAGGCCCGCCGGAAGCGCGGCGTGGCTACCGGATCTTTTGAGATTCTGGCTGCCGTACAAACCGACCTGATGTTCCGCATGCCGACCATCCAGCTTGTCGAAGCCCAGCGTGATAACGGCCAGCCTGCCTACAACTATCTCTTCACCTATGAGTCACCCCTGGAAGGCGGAATTCACGGCGCCTGTCACGGACTGGACCGGCGTTTTATCTTCGGCACTTATGACGACCCTGCCTGCGGTACCGGTCCGGTCGTCGAAAAGATTTCGCGGCGTATCCAGAATGCCTGGCTGGCCTTTGCCCGCACCGGCGACCCCTCCTGCGAGAGCATCGGCAAGTGGCCTGTTTACGGGAAAAACCGTATGACGATGCTGCTGGACAGGGAATGCCGCGTGGAAGCGGCGCCCTACGATGATGAACGCCGAGCCTGGGACGCTTTCGATATGAGGTTCACCAGGCCGATATAATTCTCATACCGGGTCAATCCTGACGTCAAGTACGGCGGGTCGTCCGCTTTGCACCTGTTGAATGGCTTCTTTCAGGGCCGGGACAACATCGGCGGGGTCTTCCACGGTGTGTCCGTAGGCGTTACAGGCTTGAGCAATACCGGCGTAGTCGGGCGGGGTGGAGATATCCGCGCCCATGTTGTCAACGTCGTACCTTTCTCTGAACAGCCCCTTGATGGCGCCGTAGCCACGGTTATCGAAGATAATGGCCAGGTACGGGGCTTTATAAAAACCGGCCGACCACAGCGATGCTTCCGGACAGCCGTAGATGAAAGCTCCATCGCCCATCAGGCTGATGACGGTCTTGTCCGGCGACGCCAGCTTTACACCCAGCGCCGCCCCCGGCGCCCAGCCTATGCAGCCGCCGGCGCAGGAAAGCAGTGTACCCGGCTTGCTGCGGTGGACCAGGTGCGCCACGATTGCCGAAGGCGAAATAGTCTGGTTCACGATAATGGTGTCATCATCGATGACTTCATCTATGCAGCGACTGAGCCAGTGGGCGGAAATCGGCCTGCGGTCGGCGTGACTCATCGCCAGCGCCTGCCACTCGCCGGATAACTTTTTATGTTCCGCTTCGTATTTCTCGAAGCGCTTCCGTAAATATTGCTTTCTTCCCGCCGTTAATTTCTTATCTATTATTTCCGTAATGGCCGTTATCGCCTGGCCGGAATCGGCCTTGATGAGGATATCGGGCTCCTTGCCCCACAATGGAACGCCCTTTTTCGCCGTGTCGATATCGATGTGTATAATTTTAGCGTCCGGTCGGGGTACGGTGGGCGGCGCCGCGTAATGCATATCATAATCTATGGCCAGGATAACATCGGCGGTAGTCAGTATGGGATTCCCGAAGCCGCCGCCCGGGGCCATGTACGCCGCCAGCGGGTGCATGTTGGGGAAGTTCACCCTGATATCGGAGGCGAGCACCCGCGCGCTCAGTGTCTCCGCCAGCTTTACCAGCAACGCTACGGACTCAAGGTTTCTACCGGCGTATCCGGTTACTATCAGCGGGTTTTCGGCGTTAATCAGTATCTCCGCCGCTTTCTCCAGGGCGCCGGCATCGGCCTTCGGCGTTGTTTCTTTGACAGTTTTAGACGGGGATATTCTGGGGGTATCGCCTTTGTTCCAGAGGACTTGCCTCGGCAGGGTCAGGTATACCGGCCCGCACGGCTCGGTCGTGGCGATTCCGAAAGCTTTATTAAGCGCGCCGGAGAAATCTTCATCCGCGCTGAGCTGGTGGTCCCACTTGACGAAGTTGCGCACCATCGTCCCCTGGTCGAAGGTCTCGCCCCGCCAGTTAACGCGCTGGGGCGGACCCAGCGTCTCCGTGAAAAACACCACCGGCACCCTTCCCCACTGGGCGTTGTGCAGGGCGCCGCCTATCTGTAAGGTCCCCAGCTCCGAGTGCACCGATACCACCTGCGGTCGCCCCGATGCCATGTAGTTGCCGTGGGCGGCCGTCATCGCCACGAATTCGTCGAGGCAGAGTATGCCTTTAGGTGATTTCTTGCCCTCCGCATTATATTTCGATATCGTTTCCAGCACGGGGACGTTGTCAATCCCAGGGTTGAAAAAAACGTATTCGACGCCGTTGGCGTTCATAACATCGATGAGAGCTTTGATATTGCCGTATTCTTCCATGGCAGGTTGTCCTCGTTTCTTTAAGGCTGGTCCGACTGCTTCTCGGGGGTTACATAGTGGCTGGCTTCGGATACGCTTTGGGGGTCGAAAGTTTTTTTGATATTTCTCAGCCATTTCGTGTAGTTGGATGTATCCGGGGTGTACATGTCGCAGATGGCGTCGCTCCAGACGTGGTGAGGCACGCCGTAATGACCCTCGACAGCGGTCCGGTTGGCCGCCATGAACACCTCGAAGCTGGCCTGTACCGCGGCGGGATTGCTCGGCACGTAGCGGATGAGCAGTTCGCCATGCCCGCAATGCCCGTGCTCTATCAACTGCACGAAGGGGTCGGTGCCGTCGGCGAAGAGCAGGCCCTTCTGTATGAATCCTTCCTTGACTTTAGAGCCCTGCTCGATGAACTTGCTCATGAGGTTGAAGACATCGGTGCCGCCCACCTCTCCCCCGAATACCCCCGTCGCACGGCAGGTCTCCCTTATCGAGCCGGTGACCCTGATGAACCTCCAGATGAAGCCGCCGGCATTTTCGGGGTCTTCCACCGGCTCCAGCGCCTTCCCGTTCGTTTCCGACGCGATTTTCTCCAGCACCTTTTTCTTGTAGGCGAAGTCGCCCGGAGAATTGCCGGCGATGATAATCATGAAGCCCGGCCCCTGTACCAGGTCGGTATATAGCCTGAGGTATTCGGCGTCTTCGTCGTTGTTCGTCGCTATATTCGATGCCATCATGGCCGTGTTGAAGCCCATTAAAGTAAAGGCGATTTCACTCTCCCCGACCCGCCTTGCCGCTTCCCTTAGTTTCTCCTGCGACGGGAATGATAGGTAACGTATCATAAAGCCCGGCGGTACGCAGCTCGGTTTATAGTGTGGTGATACACCTTCAACCGGGAACGTCGCCGGACCCGGCCAGTGATATATTTTCTGGGCAGCCCTGGTATACACTCCCAGTCCTCCCAGCGGCACGGTGTTGCCCCTGATGACGCCCCGCAGGGAAGGCCCCGGCCCGTCGCCGCAGAACCACTCGTCCAGAGTTGCCAGCGAGCCCGTCCTGACGATTTCTCCGTCCGGGGTAACCCACTCCAGGGCCAGCTGGTTTCGCTCACCGTAGCTGCCGCTGACGCTGAGGTGCCCCAGGTTGGAATGGGCGGCTAAAGGCAGCGCCGAGCAGTTGCTGCCGGCGCCGGTGATATTGGTGTTCAGGCCCCTTTTCATCAGTTCCGCCTGCAGCTGGGCGTAAATCACGTAGGGCTCTACCACCGCGTACATGTTCTTTTCGTTAATCTCGATGATGCGGTTCATCCGGCGCAGGTCCAGCTTGATTACTCCCGGCCCGGCGGGGTCGCAGTAAGGCCCCCAGCCCGTGCTCGAAGCCTTGAACTGTAGCCTGTATTTATTGCATAACCTGACTATCGCCTGGACTTCCGCCGTGTCCCTGGGCAGGGTAACGGCTTCGAAGCGGGGTACGAACTTATCGGTCTTGGCCACCAGACCGGAGCGCCAGGCGTATGAGTCCAGCACCGCCGGGTCTTCGGCGATATTCTCCGGCCCCACCACGTCCTCGAATGCCCGGTAAATGTCCTTCGCTAAAGCCATGGCTCACTCACTCCTTATTTTTCTTCG
Source organism: Dehalococcoidales bacterium (assembly GCA_035527575.1). GTDB lineage: Bacteria > Chloroflexota > Dehalococcoidia > Dehalococcoidales > RBG-16-60-22 > JAFGPF01. Next base: position 2,519 of record DATLAD010000057.1, on the reverse strand, counting down.
GAAGCCCTGTCGTAAGAAGGCTCTCCTGGATATCGTCTACTTATTATACACCCCGTAATCCCTGGCGGCTTCCAGCATGGCGCGGAAGTTCTCCGGTTTCCCGTTATCGACCTGCGCCCCTCCGGCCAGGATATAGCCGCCGCCTTTGCCGCAGACCTCGATGAGATTGCGGCAGTATTCCTTGACCTGCTGCGGCGTGCCGGTAATCAACAGGGACGTGGGAACGTTGCCGGAAATACAGCACCTGTCGCCGAGGACTTTCTTGGCCCTGGCCATGTCCGTCTTGTCGAACAGCCAGTGGACGGCGCCCTTCGGGAACTCGTTGACGCTTTCCAGGCGCGTATTGTAGCTCCCCTCGGCGAAAAGGGTTACCAGGATGCCCTCGTCAATCAGGGCATCGATAACCTTTTTAAGAGAAGGCCAGTAAAACGTATCGAACTGCTTTTCGGACATCCAGCCGTCGGCGCCTTTGTGCAGGGGGAACATCGCCATCTGTCCCCGGGAGGCGTTGACCGAAGCTATCACCGAGTCTATCATCAGCGTGGTTATCACTTCGATGCCTTCGAGAAGCTTGTCCGGCTGGCGGAACACGTCGAAGAATATTCCTTGGGTGCCCCTCAGCGTGTCCCCGATGACGTCGAAGGGAGCTTTGGCGAAGGTGCCTCTCATGCCGGGGTATCCGGCTTCCAGTGTCTTACGGCCGAACTCGCCGATAACTTTCATATATCTGGCAAGCTCGTTGCCGATATCGATAAGCGTCTGCATGGAGGCCTGCACCTGCGGCATCATAAACGGCCCGAAGTGCATGGACGGCAACTCGATGATGTTCGTCCACGGCAGCAGCATTTTCCATGACTCGAACGCCCCGAAGATGCGGGGCATGTAGACCCTCATCCAGAAGTCGGACGGGTTCTTGATAAGGGCATCGTATTCGTCCGCCTTCATGTACTCGCCTTCGACGAACTGGATTCCCTCGGCGTTCCTGGAGAGCCCGTGCCCCGGCCACTTGTACAGCTTGTAATCGAGCAGGTCGTAGACCTTTCCGGGGAGCACCATGGCGGGAGTGAACATGGTGTCGGCGTCCTTAAATTCCCGGTTGAATTTATCCCAGGCCTTGGCCGCTATTTCGTAGTCGTACATACAGGTATAGTAATCGGTGCCGTAAAGATAAGCCGGCAGCGCGCCGACCGGTAGTGAAACGGGCACCCTGTCCGGCTCTTTGACGTTATAGACGTCAATCATCCTCTGTACTCTCGTCCTGTAGGCTTTGGCGGCATCGGCATTAACGAACTTCACGCCTTCCGCATCGAGCCACCATTTAAACCGCTGCTCCCTTTTCTCCTGAGGCGTCATATCTTCCCATTTCTTTTCCGTCATTAATATCGTGTCCTTTTCTAGATGAGACTCTTATTCCGACCCTGAAAGGCCGTCTTTTGGATTATACCAGCGTAACGCGGGATGTTACAAAAGCCGCGTACTCTGTCATTGCGAGTCCCGATGCAATCGGGACGTAGCAATCCGGCTCGATACCCGTTAATTATTTATACTTGGCCGTCTTGGGGTCGTGGTTTCGGAAATGAGCGATGCGGATGCGTTTCATCTTGCCGTTTTTATCGAGGTTGTATACCACCCAGTTGGTCATGATGGTGATGTCGCCCTTCTTCCACTGGCGGCCGGCGGATGCCGGGGGATCTTTGTAGGTATGGAATTCCGTGTAGAGCTCGACGAATACCAGGTCTCCCTCCGCCAGGAAGTCGCCAAGCTCCAGGACTTCTCTGGTGTGAGCGTGTAGGGCCTTATAGCTGGCCGCAAACTCTGCGGGCCCGTGCAGGGTACGGGCGGGTATCTGCGGCCCGGCAAAGTTGTCGGGGTACTCCACCGTGATGTCCGGCGCGAAGTAGCCGGTGACCTTATCATACCTCTTGTTGTTGAAATGGTCGATGTATTCCAGGTATTGCTTTCTATTCATTGCATACCTCCAGTTATTACTTTATTTCTGCGGGGAAAACCCGCCTTGCGGAAAGCGTTTCCTGCTATATTAATACTTTTAACGCTAATCATCAAATCTGGAAATATTGTTAATAATGTCATTCTAGGCCTTGACCCGGGAATCCGGTCCGCCACTCCCGCCGAGATTCTTCGCTTCGCTCAGAATGACAGAGCGGGGATTCTGGATTCCAGCCTTCGCTGGAATGAAACCGGCTTATTGCTAAACACTATAGAATCGTAATTTGACCCCGAAATTAAGCCACGGTTATAATGGCGGTATAATAGAGTGAAAAGGAGCAATTGATGGCTAGAGGCTACATGGGAAAATTGTTGTTCGTGGACCTTTCCACCGGTAAATTGGAAGACGAGCCGCTTGATGCAGCTCTTTGTAAGGATTTCATCGGCGGTTATGGTATCGGTGCCCGGATTCTTTACAGTCGCCAGAAGGGCGGCGTCGACCCCCTGGGGCCGGATAATACGTTTGGCGTGCTCACCGGCCCGCTTACCGGCACGCCGGCTACGTTCGGCGC